>CAMAPG010000001.1 GCA_945859965.1 Opitutus sp. GAS368
AATCCGAGGACTCTGGGTGGCGCTCAAGCGGCGATTACCGACCATACTAAACCGACGACAGTCGCTCGCGCGGCTGCCAGCTGCAGGGCTTCGATCGGGTAATCCACCGTTTGAAATGTTTTGCACGGGTTTGGGTGAAAAGGTTTGCGGGTTATGCGGCCATGTGCGGCTGGTTTGAGGTGGCTTCGAGGGTGGCTTCGATGGCGGCGATCGCGCCGTCCACCCGCGCGGGCCTGGGTTTGAGGCCGATGGCTTCGAGGGTGGTGCGCCCGGTGTTCAGCCGCCACAGATCAATGAAGAGGAGCCGCACGCAGGCGATGCAGGCTTTCTTTTTACGCACGGAGCTGCCGCGTTTGTCGCGCAGGATGTCGCCGTGTTTTGCAAAGCCGCGCCACTGCGGGTTCCAGCGCAGCATCCGCCAGATGGCTTCCACCAGTGCGCTGCGGATGCGGCGGTTGCCCTGCCGGTCTATGTTGCCGAGCACCTGGCCTTCGCCCGTGCTGTGTTCGCTCGGGCTGCACCCGACGTAGCTGCCGGCTTGTTTGCGGTTTTTGAAGCGGTGCCAGTCCATCACTTCGCCGTCGAGCATCGCGACGGTGAGCCCGCCCAAGCCGTGCGGCTGCTGCGCGGCGGGCTTGGGTGCGACGGCGGCGATTTGCTCGTCGAGCGCGAGGATTTGATCGTGAACAAACAGGGCGTGCACGCGCATCTTTTCCAGCGCGTCGCGCAGCCATTCGTTCCCGCTCCGCGTGAGCACCTCCGCAAAGCGCGGCCACGTCTTCCTGCCCCACCAGCACTCCGGCGCGGCTTCGATGCCGTGATCGTAAATGAGCCCGCGCCCCTGCCCTTCGATGCGCCCGCGATGCCCGATGAGTTGCGCGCGGTGCCGCGTGAGGAAGCGCCGCTGCTGCTCCCCCGGCGAAGGCTCGCGCACGATGCGCCCGCTTTTTTCATCCCCATGCACCACGCGCCCGGCCACCAGCCGTGCAAGCGCCGCCGCGTCGCGTTGGTTGGTCTTTCGCTTTCCTGTCAGCGCCTCGGTCGCAAACGTGAACACCACCGCGCCCGCGTCGCGCAACTGCGCCTGGAACACCCACCCAAACCCGCACGCCTCCACGCCCGCCGCCACGCGCCACCCGCGCGCGAGGATCTCTTTGACCAGCACCACAACGTCCGCCCGGCAAAGCGTGATCGTCCCCGCCACACTCTCCGCGCCGATCTGGATGGCGAGGCACGCGCCCGCCTTTTCCAAGTCGCCGCCGATGCAGATCGGCGCGCGCTGCGCAGGATCGGGGTGGAGTTTTTCCAGCACGCCGAGCCGCCGCAAAAGCGAAGGCATCCGCTCGATGACGATGGCGTGTGGGGTTTGGGTGAATGGTTTGAGTTGGTATGTTTTCATGGTTGAAGTGCTTTCCTTTTTCTGTTCCCCTCCCGCACAGCAATGTTCTCTTCCCTTCCATTCATGCCTCTAACGGCTCCGGGCGTCACAGCCTGTGCTCCTGCCCGCAGACCTGCCCCCGCCGCCTTTCCGCACAGGCTGCGCCGCCCTCCGCAGTCGCTGAGCTTGGGGTCGTTAGGCGTTTCCTAGCGCCCCGTGCAAACCACTCGTGAAATCTACCTCGATGCCTGCGCCCAAATCGGTTCGGCTCTCGCACCTCGCGGCTTCAAATACGCAAAGAGTGGCCCGCACGCCAAACGCCGTCACGACGACTTTAGTTTCGAGATTCATTTCCAGTCGAGCGTCTATAACTCCGCCGGCGCGAACGTCGAACTGTGGATTCACACTATCGTCCGCTCCAAGCGCCTTTCCGCGTGGCGTGCCGCTCAGCCGCATCACGTTCGCGCCGACGATTGGGTTGCGGGCGGCCAGATTGGCAACCTGCGAACACCGCACCACTGGCTCGACATCAACCTCGCTGACGCTGCTTCTCGTCCGGCCACCATTTCGAGCGCCATTGCAGCAGTTGAGGCTTTCGGTCTGCCATTCTTTGCGGCGTTCGAGGACGTGCCAGCACTCTGCGAGCGGTTGGTCACGACCGAGTTCCTCGGCATGGAGAGTGCGCTTGCCTTGGAGTTCCTTCTTTGTTTCGGCACTACATCAGCAGCCGAGGCAGCTCTCCACAGATTCTTTGCAGCTCGTCCTGATTTGCTGTCGCAGTATCACACCGACTTGGAGCGGTTCCGACGCGAGGGGCTACCTCAGAGACCGCGCAGCGGCTACGCTCCACAACTCGCCTTTGCTACCATCGCCTACAAACTCCAATCACCCGGAAACGCCTAAACATTTCTGATGGCATCCGCGCGAAGCCGCGGTGTCATCACGGTTGAACCAGTCCGGTGATTCAGAGGGGAGGTGAGAGGCGGAGGGGGCTAGGGCGCTTGCGTCCGGGGGTGGCGGCGGTGCTGTAAATTGCTTTTGCCCGTTGTCTCACGGTGATGCTTTTGCGGGCTTGCGGGCGCTGGCGTTTGGCGGCGCATCGCCGCTCTGCGTGGTTGGATCGGCGGCGCGGTGATGGCTTTTCGGCGGCGGACGCGTTGTGGGGTGCTTCGCGGATGCCCTTGGGCGCTTGTTTTTTGGCCCGCGTGCAGGCGGAGGCGCGGCGCTGCATGGCGGCGGCGGCGGGTGGTGGCGGGCGGGTGGTTTGCGGCGCGCTGCATGGTTTATGGAGGCCGTTCCTCGAGCAGGTGTCCGACGCCGAAGTGCTCGATCAGGGCGCGAGGGACAGACAAATTATTCCCACTCGCAGTTCCGCCCGCCTTCTTGAGCTTCGCAGCGACCTTCTCCAACGCGTGCAGGTCGTTGGCGATCGTGCCGTAAAGGCGCGCTTCGCCACCCCCTCCCTCGGCGATGGCGGCGGTGATGTTTTCCGCGTGGACGTCGAGGCCCGCGAAGAGTAGCGGTTTTTTCATGGTGTGCTTGTTGTCTGTTGGTTTCATTCTTGGTGACACCGCTCCGGCGCTGACCCCACCATTGCGGCAAGGCACGGTTTATCCCGCGCAACCCGCGACTTCGCCACTCCTTCAAGCACACCACTTTCCTTTTCAGAAAACGCTGCGCTCACGGGGAGGGAAGCCATAAAGGCTAGGCGCTTCTGAGCTTTTCCCCAAATCGGCAAGAGGTATTCTCCCTCCATGATTCTCGAAACCATTCCGGACGTGAACCGAATGACGCCAGCCGAGAAGCTTCTTCTCGTCAGCGAGCTTTGGGACGATTTAGCCGCTCACCCGACCGAAGTTCCTGTGTCCCGCGAGCAGATTGCCGAGCTTGACCGCCGTATGGAGGCGTATCGCCGCGACCCGAGCCAGGTGACATCTTGGGAGGCCATTCAGCAGCGCATCCTTGGCAGGACTCTCAGCGGTGAGTGAGCTTGTTTTCCCATTCTCCGCCGATGCCGACATCCAGACCGCTTTCGAGTTTTACGAGGCGTATCAGGCCTGACGGGGCGAGGTTTTCATGCGCCACTTGGACGCGGGCTTCGGACGTCTCCGCACTTTTCCGGAGATTGCACCGATTTTCCATGAGACTCACCGGCGCTTGCTTGTTCACGGATTCCCATGCGGCATTTTTTACACGGTCGAGGGACGCCGCATCATCATCTCTGGCGTTATGGATCTCCGCCAAGACCCCGAGATTATCCGCCGAAGACTTGGCGGACGAAGCGCCTCTCAAATAACAGACTGAGATCTGTTTCTCTGGGGAGCCAATTGAAAGTGGGAACACAAAAAGGCCGTCCCGCGTTTTCTTCAAAAAAACACGGCGGTCTTGGGGGAAGCTTCGCTTTGTAGTGGAAGCAGAAGCGCCCGGAGCGGCGAACAAGATGAGTCAATCTCTCAAACAGGGTCAGCGAGCACCTTTCGACACTCGGGCTTCGGAACTGTTTCCTTTCGTGTCGCTTCGTGTCTTTCGTGGATACATCATGCACGTTTTTTTGGGTAACGGTCGCGGTTTCGTGGGCAATCCTTTCCGCGTGGCGGTGACGCTAACAGTGCTGGCTTTCGTCTGTCTTCGGCTGGCCGCGTTACGGAGGTGCGGGCAGGGGAGGGGTGCTGGTCAGTTGAGCAACTGATACCAGTTGTTTCTCCGGCGGGGTTCGTAGCCGGCCTGGGTGATGAGGCGTTCGATCATTTCGCCGCTGAGCCGGAAGGTGGTGCCTGCGCTGGAGACGACGTTTTCCTCCATCATCACGCTGCCGAAGTCGTTTGCGCCGTATTCGAGGGCGATCTGGCCGATGCGCGGGCCCTGGGTGACCCAGGAGCTTTGGATGTTTTCGATGTTATCGAGAAAGATGCGGGAGAGCGCCTGCATGCGGAGGTATTCGCTGCTGCCGACGGGCTCGGCGCGGAGGCGCGTGTGGCCGGCGGCGGTGGCTTCGTTTTTGATGTCCTGGAACGTCCAGCAGATGAATGCGGTGAAGCCGCCGGTCTCGTCCTGCAACTCGCGGAGGCGCTGGAGGTGCTCGATGCGGTCGTCAACAGTCTCGACGTGGCCGAACATCATGGTGCTGGTGGAGCGGAGGCCGAGGTCGTGGGCGACGCGCATGACTTCGAGCCATTGGCTGGTCTTGCACTTGAGCGGGGCGATGCGGTCGCGAACGGCGTCCACGAGGATCTCGCCGCCGCCGCCGGGGATGCTGCCGAGGCCGGCGGCGATGAATTTTTCGAGCACTTCGCGGAGCGGCATGCGGAAGGTGGCGGCGAAGTGCTGGAACTCGGGGGGGCTGAAGCCGTGGATGTTGATTTGGGGGTATTTCGCGCGGATGTGGGCGAGCATCGTGAGGTAGTGGTCAATGCCGAGGCCCGGATGGTGGCCGCCCTGGAGGAGGATTTGCACGCCGCCGATGGCGGTGAGTTCGTCGAGCTTTTGATCGAGCTGGTCGAGGCTGAGGACGTAGTGGTCGGCGTCTTTTTCGGTGCGGTAGAAAGCGCAGAATTTGCAATAGACGTTGCAGACGTTCGTGTAGTTGATGTTGCGGTCCACGATGTAGGTGACGATGTCGTTGCCGCGTCCGTCGAAGGCCGGGGCCTTGATGTGGCGGCGGCGGGCGCTGGCGAGTTCGCCGAGTTCCTGGAGGGGAAGGTGGTAGAGGGCGTGCGCGTCTGCGGCGCTGATGCGTTCCCCGGCGAGGACTTTTTCCGCTGCGCTTTCGGCGGTGGTGGCGGTGCTCATTGGCATCGAGTTAAGCGGGGCGCATGGGGTGCGTCGAGCGATGCGTCAGTGTTTCGGGGCGCGGACGGTGCCCTCCTCGACGTCGCGCTGGCGGCGGGCGACGATACGGTCGGCGGTCTCGGCGACCATCTGCTCGATGAGGAGGCGGAGGTGGCTGCCGGCGCGGAAGTCAGCCGGGGCGATGTGGCGGACGCGGTCGGCGGCGCCGACGAGCTGGTAGCATTTGCGGAAGCTGTTTCGCGTGGGGTCGCCGGGATTGTACACCGCGATGGCATGGCCGCCGTACTGGCGCACGACGGTGAAGCACGGCACGTCGGTGGGGCCGTCGCCGATGTAGATCATGTGATCGAACGGCACGGGGCGCAGTTCCGTGGGCATGTGGTCATTCACGTCCTGCGTGTAATCGAGGAGGCCCTTGTTGATGCGGAAAAGGAACTGCGTCTTCTGCGTGTGGCTGATGACGCGCTTTGGAAATGTGATCTGCCCGTTGCGATCCTCCGCGAATTCGCATCCGAAGACCGCCTTCACATGGGATGCGAGCGCGGAGCCGTCAATGAGCGCCTTCAGCCCGGAGCTGATGATGTAGTGCTCCACGCGGACGCCGATGGCCTCATGCTCGGGACGCAGCAGGCAACGGCGGAACTCGTCGAACATTTCCGGGAGGCCGGGGTAGAATTTCAAGCCGGCGCCAAGTTCGCGGAGACGCGCATTGGTGGGGCGATCCATGCCGAGATAGTCGAGCAGCGCCTTGAGATAGGCGAGTTCGTTGTCGTAGCCATCCTCGCGGACGAGCGCCTGGCAGCGCTGCCAGAATTTTGCGGAATCAATCCCAAACGCGGGGAAGAGGACCTCGTCCTGCATGTAGTTTGGCGAGAGGGTCTGATCGTAGTCATAGACGATCGCGATGGTGTTTTGCGGCACTGCCATGCGCGCGTGTCTAGCGGATCGGCGCGGTTACGCGAGCGTGTCTTTTAGAGCCGGCCCGAGCTCGGGAAAAAGAAACCCGAAGCCGTGCGCCGTGGCGGTCGCGGGCACGATGCGTTTGCTGTCGAGAAGCTCGCGGGCAAATTTTCCGAACATCATGCGGAGCACGAAGGCCGGGATGCGCCACGGCGCCGGTCGGCGGACGGCGGAGGCGAGCGCACGCGTAAATGCGGCATTCTGTACCGGCCACGGGGCAACGGCGTTGAGCGGGCCGCGGATGTCCAGATTGCCGAGTGCGAAAAGCAGCAGCCTCGCAAGATCCGCGGCGTGAATCCACGGCATCCACTGGTTCCCATCGCCGAGCTGTGCGCCGAGGCAGCATCGAAATGCGCGGGCCATGAGCGGGAGCGCGCCGCCGCCGCTGCCGAGGACAAGGCCGATGCGCGGAAGCACGACGCGGCAGGGGAGGCCGGCGGTTTCGCCCTCCCAATCACGGCAGGTCTGCCCGAGAAAACCCGTGCCGCCGGGAAACGATTCGGTGATCTCGGAGTCGCCTCCATCGCCGTAAAAACCGGCGGCACTCGCGGAGATGAGCACTTCGGGAGGCGGGTCCATCGCGCGGATGGCCTCGGCGACACGGCGCGTTCCGAGGATTCGGCTGTCGCGGACGCGCTGCATTTTCCGGCGCGTCCAGAGCCCCGCCACATTCTCCCCGGCGAGATGGATGATGGCTGCGCAGCCGCTGAAATCCGGCGGTTCACCGAGCGCGAAGCGGCGCGTGGCGATGCAGCCGGGGACGATGCGCCCCGCATCGCGCGAGAAGGCGATGATCTCGTATCCGTGCCGGACGGCGGCGCTGATGAAATGACCGCCGATGAATCCCGTGGCACCGGTGAGAGCGAGTTGCATGGAACCAGGGACGCGCCTGCCGACGCGCTAAAAGCGGCGGAACCAACTGTACGGGAATTCGTCGCCGGGGCAGTCGGTCGGCCAGCGTGGAGGATTGATTTCCTTGTGCGGACGGACGACGGCGCGCTGTCCGCCAACGCGCCCCACTTTTCTCCGCAGGTAATCAACCAGCTCCGCCGCGGCGCCGAGCTGGGCCTTCGTGGGTTCGTTGCGGTTGAAATCCCCGACGAAGCAAATGCCGACGGCGATGTTGTTGAGGAAATCGCTGTGGACGTGGCCGCCCTGAAGCTGCGCGTGCCAGCGGTTGCCAATTTCGATCTGGCCGTTCTTCGTGGAGGTGCCGTTGCCGATCACGAAGTGATACGCCATGCCGTTCGGCATTTTGCGGACGTAGCGGTGATAGTGCTCAAACGCGCTCGCGCTTCCCTGGCCGGTGCCGCTGTTGTGGACGACGATGTAGCGCCAGCGCCCGCGTGTGACGCGCGCCCGGTCAATCGCACGGCGGACGGATGGGGTGAGGTAGGTGTAGTTCGTGTTGTCACCGCCGAAGACCCTCGACCAGAAACCGGGGCTCGGCTCGGGGGCATCCTTTTCCTCATCCGCGGTGCCGATGCCGCTCTCGCGAACAACGATCGGCGCTTTCGGCCCTGGCTCAGGCGTGCGCGGTGGTGGCGGCTGGACGGTCCTCGGCTCGGGTGTCGGCGCGGCTTTTGGCTTGGGAGTGGCCTTCGGGACTGGCGGCGGCGTGTAAGGGATCGTGGTCATTTCCTCGCGCGCTTTCAGGAAAAGGCGCTTCTTTTCCTCCTCGGTGAGTTGCTGCTGCGCGGGCATCCGGTAGCCGGAAACGAAAAGGATGAGCAGGAAAGTGATCGGTCGGCGCACGGGGATGTGTGATAAGGGATTGCCTTCCCGGCGGCAAGCGGACGCTCGCATTTCCGTGGAAAACTTTGCGGGGCACGCTGCGAAGTCTTGGATGCCGGCCGCCCGGCTGCGTAGGGTGCGCGCGTGAATCTATCGCTGCCCGACAACCGCATCGCTGTGAAAATCTGCGGCCTCACGAATCGTGAGGATGCGCTCGCGGCGATTGATGCGGGGGCGGACTTGCTGGGATTCAACACGTGGACGGGGACGAAGCGTCACATTGATCTCGGAAAAAACGCCGATTGGATTTCAGCGCTGCCGGTCCTGCGCGTCGCGCTGCTCGTCAATGAGCCGCTCGGCGAGGCCGCCCGCGTGGCGGCGCTGCCGTACGTGGATGCGCTCCAATTTCACGGGGACGAAGACGCGGAGTACTGCGCGGCCGCCTGCGTTTTCGGCAAGCCGATCATCAAGGCGATCCGTGCCGGTGAGTCCGCGGCGTTTGCAAATGCGGATCGTTTTTCCACCCGCCACATCCTGCTGGATGCACTCGTGCCGGGCGCATTCGGCGGCACAGGCACGCGGGTGCGATCGAGCCTGACGGCGGAGTTCCAGCGGAAATTCCCCGGCCTCACCCTCTGGCTCGCCGGCGGGCTGACGCCGGACAACGTCGCCGAAGTAACGCGCGACCCGCGGCCTGCGGTGGTGGATGTCTCCAGCGGGGTCGAGCGCGAGGCGGGGCGGAAGGATTTTGCAAAAATGCGTGCTTTCGTGACGAACGCACGCAGGGGCGGCTGAACAGAGGGGTTGTTACTGCGCGGTTACGGGGATTCGCAAAATTGGGAGGGTGCGGAGGCGCTGGCCCGTATCGTGCTCAAACGCCTGCCCGAGTCCATGAAAACATCAGCCCTAGCTCACATGAAAATCCAACACACAATCAGCGTGCTCATCTTCGCGATGGGCAATGCCTTTGCACAGGCGCCTGCCGCTCCCGCGGCCATTGCGCCGCCGACCGCGCCAGCGCCTCCGGCTGCATTCCGGCCACCAACCGCGCCCGGCGCTGTTGACCCGGCTGCCGTTCCACCGGCGGCAGCGAAGCCCGCGGCCCCGGCTGCGATCGAACCTCCGATCCAGGATCCGGCGGCAGCGCCCGGCACTCCAGCTTCGGCACCCGGCACGGTTGACGTCGGTGCCATTCCAGCGGTTGATGCAAACGCACCAAAGGTCAGTGAATTCCAGGGTGACGAAATCGGCCTCGTGCTTCGCACGCTCGCCCGCCAGGCGAAGATGAATGTCGTCGTCAGCCCGCAGGTGGTGGGTGTGGTGAATATGCGAATCGAGAACAAGACACCGCGCGAGGTCGTCACGATCATCTGTCAGGCAAACGCACTCATCATTGATGAGCTGAACGATGTCTCCTACATCAAGACTGCCGCGGAAAAGGCCAAGGAGCCGACGGAGGCGTACCGATACACGTTCAGCTACGCCAAGGCCGACATCGCCGCGCCGCTGCTCCAAAGCCAGCTTTCCAGCGGACTCGCTCCGCAGATTGATGCGCGGACAAACACGGTCTTCTATCGCGAAGGCAAAACGAATGCGGACAAGATCAAGGAATTTCTCGTCACGATTGATAAGCCCACCCAGCAGGTCATGATTGAGGCGCGTCTTGTGGAAGTGACTGCCAATCCAAAGCAAAGCTACGGCATCAACTGGGCCGGTGTCGTAGGCGGCTCCACCACTCCACAGACTTTCAAGTACGGTGGATCAACCTCCGCCGCCGAGACCGGCGGCCCCGCCGACGCGATCATCCTGGATAAGAATAGTGGAAAGCCAAAACTCGCGGACTTCGTGATGGACGGCGCAACCAGGGGCGGATTCGGTGACGCGCTCGCCGGACAGTTCGCCATCCTGTCGCTGCCGCAGATGTCGGCGACACTCCGCCTTCTCAATGAGGACAGCGACGCCGAGTTTCTCGCCAATCCGCGCATCGTCACGGCGAACAACCAGAAGGCAAACATCAAGATCACCCGGTCGCAGCCGGTGCCGCAGCTCAACTTCAATGAGCAGACGGCGCAGGCGGTGTTCAGCGGGTTTCAGGACAAGGAATTCGGCAATTCGCTCGTCGTCACCCCGAGCATCAACAAGGACAGCTTCGTGACCCTCGCGGTGAAGCCGGAGATCAGCAACAAGGTCGGCGATGCCACCTTCACGTTTGGCGGCGCAACGGTCGCGAGCCCGATCATAGACAAGCGCGAGTTTGAATCCAACGTCCTCATCAAGAGTGGCGACACCCTCGCGATCGGCGGCCTGCTTCAGGATGAAACCTCGAAGGGGCGCACCAAGGTTCCGGTCATGGGCGACATCCCGCTCTTCGGCTACCTGTTCCAGGAGCGCTTGAACCAGCGCACCAAGCGCAACCTGCTCGTGTTCGTCACGCCGACAGTCATCAAGCAGGGCTACGGCACCGGCCTCGAATCGCAGGTCACCGGGCTCAAGGACAGTGGCGAGGAGTTCGCCGATCCGCAAGGCTGGCGGAACAACGCCCGCGGGACGATTCGGATCGTCCCCACATCGAATACGCAGAACGCCGCCGAGTACCCGATCCCCGGCCAGGCCGCCACGCCCCGCAAAGTGGGCTCGAAGTACAAGGTCAGCGCCTCCACGCGCAACTGAGCGCGATTCCAATTCCAAAAAAGAACACCGGTCATCTGGCCGGTGTTTTTTTTGCCGATGCCGCCGGATGATGCCTGCGCCCCGATCATCACCAAGTGGACGCCAAAGACTCACGCGCATCTCCTTTTGACTCCACCGCCCCGCCCCGCCTACGATTGCCGCATGGATTCAGGCGTCCGCCAGCGCATCTACGCATTTCTCGATTCAAAAGGTCTCCGCAAGACTTCGCAGCGCGATGCCATCATCGAGGCGGCATTCAGCACGAAGGAGCACTACACCGCGGATGATCTCCTCGTGATGGCGAAGAAAGTGGACGGCTCCGTATCGCGCGCGACCGTTTACCGCACCCTGCCGCTGCTGGTGGACAGCGGCCTGCTGCACGAGATGGACTTCGGGCGCGACCAGAAATTTTACGATCCGAATTACGTGGATCACCCAAACCACAATCATCTCATCTGCATGGATTGCGGGGACATCGTGGAATTCGAGGATGTGCATATTGACACGCTGGAGGACTGCATCAGCCGCCGGCTCGGGTTCACGCCGACGGGCAAGACCGTCCAGATCAAGGCCCATTGCGACCAGTTCGTGGCGCTCGGAAAATGCGACCGCCAGAGCCGGCGGAAGCGTGCCTGACCGTCGCCGGCGCTATCCTTCGGGCAGCGGGCGGCCTTTTGTCTCTGGGAGGAATGGCAGCACGATGAGGCCGAGGAAGTAGATGCCGGCGAGCCAGCACGCCGCCTCGCGGAAGGCGGTGAGTTGCGCATCGGCCTTGGCCACGGCGTCGGCGGTCGCGGGCAGCGCGGCCACGGCCTTGTCACCGAGCGCCTTTTGCATCGAGCCCAGCGTGATCGGGCCGGTGGCGGCGATGAAGCGGCCGACGTTGTAGCAGAAGCTGACACCTGTGCTGCGCAGTCGCGTCGGAAACAGCTCCGGCAGGTAAATCGCGAAGCCGGCGAAGATGCCGAGTTGGCAAAATCCCATGAGGCCGGTCATCCAGATGTCGGCCTTGGTCTGGAAATTTCTGTAGAAGTAGATCGTGACTGCGAAGGCCGCCAGGAAGCCGAAGGCGAAGATGGACCTGCGGCCGTAGATCGCGGCCAGCTTCGAGAACACGATCATGCCGAAGAACGCGCCGATGTTTTGCACGATCAGGTTGGCGGCTGTCCACCACTGCTTGCCTGCCGTAATCTCCGCGGGCGAGAGGTTCTGCGCGCGCAGCGCCTTTTCGATAGCGGGGCCGATCAGCGCGCCGCTGAAGAAGCCGACGCCCCACAGGCCGACGACGCCCGCGACGCAAAGGATCATGCCGAGGATGGCCGGCCGGCGCCACTGGGCCTCGCCGAAGAGGCTGGCGTAGCTGCCCATCGCCTTGCCGCCGACCTCCCGACTGGCCGCGCGCGCCGCGATCCACTTCGCTGGTTCCTTTAGACGCACCATGATGAAGATGCAGAGGAAGGCCGGTGCTGCGCCGATCCAGAAAAGATATTTCCATGAGACCATTGGGTCCGCCTCGGCCAGCGCCATCGCGCAGAGGCCGGCGGTGACGTTGCCCACGGCCGAGAGCGCCTGCAGGAGGCCGAGTGCCTTGGGCCGCGCCTGATCCGGCAGCGAATCGGCGACGAGCGCCACCGCCAGGCCGAACACGCCGCCGACGCCGAGGCCGGTGAGCGCCCGGAAGATCATGAACTGCGTGACGTCCTGCGCAAAGGCCGAGAGCCCCGTGCAGAGCGAATAGATGAGGACCGTGAGCGAGAGAGTCTTGGCCCTGCCAATGCGATCACCGACCGACCCGAAGATGAGGCCGCCCAGCGCCCAGCCCGCGACGAAGATGCTCTGCGCCCAGCCGCTGAGCTGTTTCAGAACCAGCGGGTCGGTGCCGGGCGCGGCGAGGGCCTTGATGGCGTTGTCGCGCGCCAGAATGAAGAGCTGCTGGTCCAGGCAGTCGAAGAGCCACGCCAACGAGGCGATGGTGAAGACGAACCAGTGATTGCTCGAGAGCGTGCGATACCAAGGCAGGTTTTCTTGTTCGGTCATGGCGGGCGCGGACAGTGGCGAACATGCTTCCGCCGGTAAACAGGAAACATCGCCCGCACCGTGGAAAACCGCTTTCGCGCAGCAGACTGATTTTTTCCGTGGAATATTCGCAGGACAGTCCACTCTCATCAGCCAGTGAACGGGGATACCTTCCAAGTGCTCGTGGACCGGCATTACGCCGCGCTTTACCGTTTCGGGCTGAGCCTGAGCGGGAAGCCGGATGCAGCATCGGATCTCGTGCAGCAGACATTTTACCTGTGGGCCGAGAAGGGCCATCAGCTCCGCGATGCTTCAAAGGCGAAGGGCTGGCTCTTCACGACGCTCTATCGCGAATACCTCGCCACCTACCGGCGCAACGTGAAATTTCCGCACATCGAAATAGACGAAACCACTGGCGAGTTGCCTGTGATCGCGCCCGAAGTCCTGCGCGATCTGGATGGCGCGACGGTCGTCGGAGCGCTGGCCGGGGTGGATGAGGTGTACCGCGCACCGCTCACGCTCTTTTACATTGATGACCTCCCATACAAGGAAATCGCCGACGTGCTCGGTGTGCCGATCGGCACTGTGATGTCGCGCCTCTCGCGTGGAAAGGAGCAGCTTCGCAGGCTGCTGCTCGAATCGAAATCGCGCTCCCCGGAAAAGGTCCTCGAATTTCCATCAACGAAAGGAGCCGCGAAATGAACGGGGATCCGCGACTGATTCTTTCCGCCCGCCGTCCTTCGGGACAGGATGACGCCGACCCTGCGATCGCAGGGGCACTCGCCAGTGCGGAGAACGACCCGGCGCTCCGGGAATGGATTGAAAGCGAACGGCAAACCGACGCGGCGCTCGTGCAGAAGCTCCGCCAGGTGCAGCCGCCACCGGGACTTCGCGAGGCGATTCTCGCCGGGGCAAAAGTGAGCCGCCGCGGATGGCGGACGTGGTTCGAGAAGCCCGCGTGGAGGACCTTTCTGAACAGCGAACTGCTCGCGGTTGCCGCGCTGGTGCTGATCTTCGCTGTCGCGCTCGGCTCGCGCCTTTTCGTGGGCACGCCGGGCACATGGCAGCTTGCCGGTGCGATCGAGGTCGCAAAAATCGAGAACGAGCAACGCGCGATCGGGCATTTTTCCGGCGACATCCAGGACATCCGCATGTGGCTCGCGGGGGAGGCATGCCCGGCTCCCGCAAGCCTCCCGCCGCAGGTGCGCGGACTTCCGATTCATGGCTGCTCGAAGCACAAGTGGCGCGGCCAGCCCATGAGCATCATCTGCTTCGACCTTGGCCGTGGAAAAGAGGTCCACCTCGTCACGATCTCGCGCGCTGAGATTCCCGCTGATCCGCCATTCGGGGCGCCGGAGTTTGCGGAGATCAACGACTACCAGACCGCGAGTTGGTCCGAAGGTGAATTTGCCATGATGCTGATCGGCAAAGTGCCGCGCGCCGACCTGGAGAAATTATTCCAGCCCGTCGCGGCAGTCGCGCTTCGCACGGCTCATACACCACCATCCATCTGACGGCCTCGCCGCACGAATCACTCACGCCATGCTCCGCCAATTCCTCGCCGCAATCCTCCTCACGCTCCCCGCCTTCGCACAGCAGGGGCCCGACGGCGCGCAACTCACCGTGCGCGCATTCGTGGCAGACACCACCGCAGTCGAGGCGGGCAGGCCATTTCACGCCGCCTTCCATTTTAAGATCGCCGACAAGTGGCACATGTACTGGCGGCATCCCGGCGGCGTCGGCACACCGCTGAACGTCACCGAGTGGAAACTCCCGCCCGGCTGGAAAGTCGAGGAAGTCGGGTTCCCCCTGCCGATCCTCGCAAGGAACAACGAATACGAGCAGAACTTCTACGCCTACGAGCACGAGGTCGCCTTCCCCGTGAAAATCACGCCGCCGGAAAAACTCGCCGGAGGCGAAGTCACGCTCGCCGCGAAAATCGAGTGGCAGGTCTGCGAAGCCACATGCATCGCTGGCACGGCGGAAATGAAACTCACGCTCCCCGTCGGCCCTGCGAAACCCGCGAACGCCCCGCTGTTCACAAAGTGGCTCGCGGAACTTCCGCAAACTGGGGAGCCACCAACGAAGGACATCGCGTTTGAATTTAAAAACAAAGTTCTCACCGTCCGGGCCTCCGGACTGCCGCCGGACACCAAGGCGGAATTCTTCGCCATCCCGCCCGCAGGCTACAGCGGCGGCCTTGACTTCGGCCCCGCTCCAAAGTCCGAGACATCCGCCGACGGCAGCCGTGTGTTCACTTTCCGCTGGGACCAGGACATCGAGTGGAGCGGCCTGCTCGTCGTCACCGGTGCGGATGGAAAACGCAAAGGCTGGTACATCGGCGACGTGCCGCCGGTTCTGGCAAAAGGAAAGCCCGCCGCCGTGGAAGCTGCCGCGGACGATGGCGAGACGTGGGATCCATTCGCGGAGCTTTCCGCCGGAAAACCGGCCGGCGAAAGCCTGTGGGCGCTGCTCATCCAGGGCTTTCTTGGCGGACTGCTCCTGAATCTCATGCCCTGCGTGCTGCCCGTCATCAGCCTGAAAATTTTCGGTTTTGTGCAGCAGGCGGGCGAGTCGAAGGAGCGCGTGTTCAAGCTCGGCCTCGCATTTTGCGCGGGTGTCTTCGCGTTTTTCCTCGCGCTAGCGCTGCTGGTGCTCGGCCTCGCGTCGGCAAACAAGTCGCTTGGTTGGGGTGCCCAGTTTTCAAACCCCGTCGCGCTCACCGTGATGGTCGCGATCCTGTTTCTCTTCGGGCTCAGCCTGCTCGGCGTGTTCGAGATCACGCTCGGCGGCGCTTCGTCGAAGCTGAGCGAACTATCCGGCAAGGAAGGCGCCGGCGGCGCATTCGTGCATGGATTTTTCACGACGCTGCTCGGCACCAGTTGCACCGCGCCATTCATCGGCCCCGTGCTCGGCACCGCGATCAACCAGCCCGGCGGGCGTATCTTCGCGCTCTTCGCGTCCATCGCCACCGGCCTCTCCCTGCCTTACTTCCTGCTCACGTGGAAACCTGCGTGGATGAAATTTCTGCCGAAGCCCGGCACGTGGATGGTTCGCTTCAAACAGTTGCTCGGCTTTGTGATGCTTGCCTTCACCGTCTGGCTGATCGGCTCACTCCCGACGCCCGCGATGATCGTTTCGGTTGCCGCGTTCCTGCTCGTCCTCGCATTTGGCGCGTGGATCTTCGGCACGTATCACGGCTCGCGATGGCCGCTCCCCGTCACGCTGCTGCTCGCCGGCGGCGGCTGGCTGGCCTTCATCCACGGCACGGTGGAAAAGCCCGCCAACCAAGGCTCATCCGGCCTCCATAGCGCAGTCCGCAAGGGTTTGAAGGACAACCGCCCCGTCTTCGTGGACTTCACCGCCGACTGGTGCCTGAACTGCAAGGCGTTTGAAAAACTCGTGATCAACACCGAGCCCATCCAGGCGGCATTCAAGAAAAAGAACGTCCTTTTTGTGAAAGCCGACTACACCGCCGAACCCCCCGACATCACCGCCGCCCTCAAGAAACTCAACCGTGTCGGAGTGCCGGTCTATGTCCTCTTCCGCAAGCGCGGTGACGCATGGATCGCCGACGGTCTCACGCAGGGCGGCCTGCTCCAGGAACTGGAAAAACTGTAGCCGCCTCCGGTTTCCCTGCGTGCAGATAGCCCGCATTTCTCACACGCTGCGAACCCCGACAGGGGTTCTCCCATGAGTAGCCGGGGGTGACGTGAGGCACGAACGTTACCCCCGGTTCTCCGGGCACGGGATCTGAACCCCGGAGGGGTTCTCCCATGACGGCGGGCGGGATGTGGTCACGGATGGGAGAACCCCTCCGGGGTTCAGAGGTTTTTCTGCTGCCAACCGGGGGTCTGGCGACCCCCGGCTACTCATGGATGACCCCTCCGGGGTCCATGAAACTGTCGTTCCCCCATGACCGTGTCATTCCCGTTACTGGCCGGTGCCGGTCATACCGGGGTGTGAGAAATGCAGGATAGGGCTTCCGCATGCGGCCAAACTGCGTTCCCATCCGCCCATGAAAATCATCTGGACGGTTCTCTTCCTCGCCATCGGCGCAGCCATTTTTTCGATCGCCGCCCTCCTCGTCCCGGCGGGTGCGCGCAACGACAAATTCTGGCTGAGCATCGGCGCCATCGCGGTCGCCCTCATCCTCGTCTATCTCGCATTCGCATTCGCGCCCGCTCCCCGCGGCGAGCAGGGAGGAAACATGATGCGCCTGCAGATGGCGGCGGGCGGCCTCCTTTACCTGCTGGCCACACTTGGCCTCGCAGGCGTGGCGATCACCGGCATCACATTCACATGGCTCGCCGTGCTCCACATCCTCGCGCTCCTCGCATGGGTGCTGATCGTCGCCGCCGGCGCGCTCGGTGCGACTTCACTGAAACGGTCTGACAACACCGCGAACGAAGAGTGAGCACGAAAGATCTCTCTTTTGCCACACCCACCCCGCAAGCGCCGAATGCAGAATCTTCTGTCTGAGTGTGCAGTTACTTGCCCGGACGGTTCGGGGCCGCGGAGCCTTTGGCGACGTTCAGCGACTCGCCGAGCGGGTCGTTGTAGGCTTCGAAGGCGGTGAGGACGGCTTTGTCCTTGCTGTTGGCGATCACGCGCAGGCGGACTTTGGAGGTGGTGCGGGGGACGATGGCGGCGACGAATTCCCCGCCGATGCCCATGCCGTTGAAGCAACTCATCCATCCCGGTTTTTTTTCGTCCCAATATTCGATGATGTAGCGGGAGATGCCGGAGGCGGCGTCTTCCTTGAGCTTGAATTCGTTGATCGCGACGGGGCGTCCGAAATCGAGCACGAAGGACTGGCCCTCGGTGGCGCTCGCGGGCACGGTGGTTTCCTTGGCGGGGTGCTTGGTGGAGCTGGCGGCGGCGCTGAGGTCTTTGATGTAGCATTCCACGAAAGTGGATCGCTTGTCCTTCTCGGGATCCATCACCGCCATGAGGCCTTCGCCTTTCGAGAGGTAAAAACGGCAGTTTTTCCAGGTGGCCTCCGTCCAGTCGGTGGTGTTGATGATGGCGGCGCGGACGCGTGGGCGGATGGGGCGCTTGGACTTGGCGTTGATGACGCAGTTTTCCATGACGATGCCTTTGTTCGGGTTGCCATCGGAGGCGTAGCAGCAGAGCAGGAAGCCGGGGCCGTCGGTGTCGTGGAAGTTGCAGTTGCGCATCGTCATGTTGTCGCAGTTGCCCTCGAAGTCGAAGGCCTCGCCGTCGCCGCTGCCCTGGCCGATGTCCACGAAGCCCCACTCGCTGTCCTCGAAGATCCAGTCTTTGCACCGGAAAAACATGGCGCCGGCCACGCCGTTGAACGCCATGAAGCCGCGCCCGATGTCGTGGGTGACGCAGTTTTTGACGGAGCCGCCATCCACGCCGCGGATGCCGAGCTGCCACTGGTAGCCTTCCTCGAAGAGGCAGCTCTCGAAGTGGAGGTTGGCGAAGTTGTAAACGAAGGAGGCGTTCTTGTTGAAGTTGTCTGGGCTGTTCGTCCAGAAGCCCGAGGCGAGGCGGCGGAAGACGCAGTTTTTTACCGTGATGTCCTGCATGACGACCCGCTTGCCGGTTTCCCACGAGAAAAGGCAGACGCCGAGGCCGATCTTGCGTTTCGGGTAGTCCTCGTAGTGCCCGTAGAGCAGTGAGTCGCGGAAGTAGCAGTCCTCGATCCAGAGGTATTTTTGGGTCGGGGCGCCCTTCGCGTATTCGGCGTAGATGCCGGTCATGCAGCGCGCGAATTCGAGGCCGACGATTTTGTAGCCGCCTTTGTTGTCGAGACGGATGCCGGTGCGGTCCTGTTTGAAGTCTTCGCGGTCAATGACGGGCTTTTTTCCCTCGCCGTAGGAGCTGATGAGGATGGGTTTCTCCGGGGTGCCGCTGCCTTTCGGGGTGAGTTCCTCGTTCCAAGTGTCACCCTTTTTAAGCAGGATGCTGTCGCCGGGCTGGTACTCGATGGAGGCTTTGGCGAGCGTTTTCCAGGCGGTGGCGGCGGTGGTGCCGGCGGCGGTGTCGTTGCCCGCGGACTGGCTGATGTAGTAGGTCTTGGCCCGGGCTGGTGTGGCGGTGAGCACGGCGGCCAGTGCGATCAGGAGAGCCGGCTTGGTGAGAAGGGTGTGGAGTTTCATGATGGTGCTTGGTGTTGAAGAGAGGCGGTTTTTTTTGAAGGGGAGGGGATCAGGATGCGGGGCTGGGCTCTCACACAACCCCGCACCCTTGTGAATTTCCGAATGCCGATTTCCGGGCCGGGTTTCCCCGGCGGCGGTGATCGGTCATGCGCGGTTACTTCGATTCAGAGCCGCCGAGCGCGACGACGCGGAAGCCGTAGTGCGGCCATTTTGCGCTGAGGACATCGTAGCGGGTGGCGGATTGCAGGTAGCTGTCGTTGTCGTTGATGAACCACGAGCCGCCGCGAAGGCCGACTTTCCCGTCCGCCTGGGTTTCATTGTACTCCCACACATTTCCGTTCTGGTCGAATGTGCCGTAGGCGCTGGCAGCCGTGGAAAAGCTTCCGGCATTGGTTGGATTATTGGAGCCGAGATTGGCTTCCGGCGCGCTGCCGCCCTTGGTCGCGTAGGTCCAGTAGCCCGCGCCGCCGGATTTGGCCGGATCGTAATACGCGGCTTTATACCACTCGTTTTCACTTGCGATGACCCACTTGGTTTCCTTGCCGGCTGCGAGGGCTGCGTGATCGGTGGCTTTTACGCTCCCATTCTGGATGGTGTAAACGCCCTTTTCGGTGTCGCCCTTGCCGCCGCCGTTCGAGAGCCAGTTGCAGAAGCGCGCGCAGGATTCCCAGGTGACGTAGCCGACCGGCTGCTTGCCGCGGCCATCAATGACTGTGTACGTGTAGCTGCCGGGCGAGCCGTTCCGCGTGATGCCACCCCAGCCGCCGCCGTCTCCGCCATCGGCCATGCGGCCGTCGTAAAGTTCGTAGGTGTCCGTCTTGGCGGCGGCGTTGAGAAACTCGCAGTATTCTGCGTTGGTCACTTCAAATTTGCCGATCTTGTATGCGTAGGCGACCGCGCCGTAGCCGGTGCCGTCAGCGGGATTGCCGGGGTTGCCGACGGCGACCGTTTCCGGGACGCCCGCCAGCGCGAGGCCGGAAGTGAGTGCGAGGGATGCGGTGATGAGGGTTCGGATTGTTCGGGTTTTCATATTTGTGTGTTGAGAGCGGGTATTATTCGGGCGGGAGTATTACTTTAGGAAGTTTTTTTCCGGACCGACGGGCCGAATGCTTTTCAAATGGATCGCTCCCGTTGGGAGGCAATGGAGGGGAGGGATTGGAGAAGACCTTCGCGGGCGGCGGGGATGCGGTGGCAGGCGCGGGCGAGGGCCATGATCGGCGAGGTGTCGGGATTTTGGATGCCGAGCAGGCGGGCGAGCTCGCTTTCAAAATGAAGCAGCGCCCGCCGGGATGCGGGCTTTTCGCCGAGATGCGAGAGCGCGCGGCGGAGAAGATCGAAAAGATCCGCCGCGGGATGTTCAAGCTCGGTGAGGTCGTCCATCAATTCGACGAAGTAGGAGGCGAGTGCGAGGCGCGGGTATTCGCGGCGGAGGCCGTCGCGGGGATCGGTGAGGGCGCATTCGCGGAGGGAGTGGAGATCGGATTTCGCGCTGCGGGAAAAGCTGATTTCGCAGTCGAAAAAGAGATCAAGTGTGCCGGCGAGGCGGCTTTTCGGGCGGAGGGCGCCTTTCGCGAGCGTCTTCAGTTTGCCGTGCGCGGCGGTGAACCACGTGACGATGAGGCTTGTGTCGCCGAAGCGGATTTTGCGGATGAGAATTGCGGGTGTGGTTTCCACGAAGCGCGGACGAGGATGCGCGGGGTGCGGCGGGCGTGAAAGGCGGAAGATGGGGCCTGGCGGAGGACTGTGGAGACCCCGGAAATTTTCCCAAGAAACCATTTGCAAGGGTGCAGGTGCTCGGCTATCGGACGCGGCCCACAACCAAGTGAAACAAACCAAAAACAACATGAGCGATAAAAAAGAAGAACAAAAACAGGCCGAGCAGGCCCCACAAACTCCGGCACCAGCCCAGGCTCAGGTGCAGGTGGATACCACCGGGATGAAGAGCGGTTACGCCAACGTGGTTGGCATCGCTGCGAACATCAACGAGGTGTATCTCACCTTTGGGGTGAACAGTGATCCTTACAATCCGACCCCGAGCGAGCCCGTGAAGCTCGACAACCGGGTGATCATGACGCCAGATGCGGCGAAGCGCCTCTGCCTGAATCTCAATGCCACGCTTGCTGCTTTCGAGCAGCGGTTTGGCGTGATCGAACTCGACCTCCAGAAACGCATCCGCAGCTAGTTGGCTGGGGAGTTTGCAGTTCATTTTCCGGCGGCGGAAGGCGTGCATGCCTTCCGCCGCCGGTCTTTTGTACCCCAATATTCCGGCAGACATTTTTCAAGATCGCGCTCTTGCAGCCTCTGCCTTCCTCTCCGCTGCCAGCATGAGCGGGAGCCGAGGCGGGAAAGAGCGATCCGTGCGCGATTGATCCCGCGTTTCTCTCCACACATTTCTAAGAAAACTCTCCAGCAAGCCGTGCATCAAAGGATGTTTCACCACCCATCCAACGAATTCCCGCGGGATGCGATGGCAGCGCGCAATTTCATTCAGAGCACTCTTTACAGCATGGACGTTTGCGTTAAACAGGCTGCACACTTTTATCCGGGCATTGTGCGGCGACCTGACTTTCGCCTATGCCCGTCCCACAGCGAATCACTCTTGAATCCTCTGCTCGCAATGAATCTTCCGCGAAAATGCGGGCGTACCGCCGCCGGTATCGCCTGCGGGCGTGTCACTCAAGCAACCGGACGTGGAGCCCGCTTCCTCCCGGTCTGCCAGCCAATTTCGCGGAAAAATCTTTACGCCGCGCCGGAGGGCGGCATTTCTCCGTCCGGTCATTTTACAACTCAACCCGCCTCTTCCGCCGCCTGATCTGATGAATACCAAGTACAACCGTCCCTCCGTGGAGCCACTCGAGAGCCGCATTGCTCCAGCCCGTGTCATTGAAGTGGGGTTTCCAGGCGCGTCGAACGATACGGATTACTCCGAGGCAGCACCCTCCGGGGAAGTTTTACATTTCGTAAATCTGGAGACTGCATCCGGCGCGGATCTGATCGCTGCGGCCGTAGGCAAGGGGATCGGCGGTCTGGCGGATACATTTTATATCCGCATGTCGGCCGGGGATGTGATGGAGCTTTTCCGCGGGGGCGGAGGTGCGTCCACGGAGCCGTTATTGATCGTGAATTCAGGCAACATCGTCGCGTTTTTCACCGACAAGAATCTCGATGACGAAGTGCAGGAGAGTGAGATTACGGGGATTTCGGCGGGGAAAAACGCGTCGTTCGAGCTGCGGGCCGCTTTGCCAGGTGATGTCGTGGTCAACCTCGATGAGAGGGGGACGAAAGACCAGGCGGATGACACGCTTTGGATGGGCGCCGGGCCGGTTCCCGCGGGACTTGGGATCAAGTCTGTGAAGATCGGCAGCTCCGTGGGCGGATCGGTGGACGAAGGGGTCTTGTTTCAAATCGCGGCGGAGACCATTGCCGGGGGAGTGGGAGTGCAGGAGGTGCAGGATTTCAGCATCAGTACGGCACAGGGGAGAATCGGGCAGACCTTCCGTATTTCCTACGGAGCATATACGACGGCCTCGCTTGTCGTCGTAACGTCGGCGGCGGAGATCGAGGCCGCAATCAATGGCTTGAAGGCGGTCAAGGATGCGGGCGAAGTCACGGTGACGAGCGCTGCGAATGGACAGTTCACCGCCACGTTCAAACTCACCGGGGCGCAGGCGGATCTTTTTGAGGTGCATGCCGACGCGGTGATAGATTTTACCGCCTCGGAAGTGACGCCGGGAGGAGTGGCTGAACAAGAGGTGCAATCTGTGGACATCGGGTCGCTAGCAGGCGAGTCGGGCCAGTTGACTTTCTCGTTTGGGGTGGAGAGTTCGGCCCCTCTGAGGTTCGACGCGACTGCGGAGGAGATTGAGACGGCGTTGAATCTCCTAAACACAGTCAGCGGCGTGGGTGGAGTGACCGTTATAAGGCCGAGTGGCGGCCTCTTTTTGATCACTTTCAACGAACCCGGCGACCAGGCTGAATTGTTCGCTGCACATGCGGAGCAGTTTGTCGTCGGCAGCGTGGGTGGCAACATCCTCGCGAGTGGGAGCATCAGCAATATCAACGTGGCGGGCGGAGTTCAGCGGATCCTTGCGGGCTCGGCGGCCAACGGGCAGACGTTCGATTTCTTCCCGAAATATACCACCAGCTCGGGCGTCGTTGTGGACACTCCTGGCGGCGATGGGCTGTTTTCCTTCGCCCCTCTCACGGGCATGGCAGGTTCAGGGATTTCAAATATCATCGTGGATCGCCTGGGTGCGGGCGGCGACAATGTGGGGATGATCCACGCGGGAGATGGCGGGGATGGCGCAAATGGCGGCTCGCTCAATCTAATCGAAATCCGAAGAGATTCCGACGGTTTCAGCCTTCTAGCAGGTGACGGAGGCAACTCCGGTGGCCTGAAGAAGAATGGGGGGCATGGGGGAGGGGTCACCAAAGTGTATGCTCATGGGAACCCTGATGCCTCCGGAAACGACCTGATCACGGTCGCAGCGGGTGCTGGTGGAGATTCTGCGACAGCCTTGGGGGGGCGCGGTGGTTCCATTGCCGACCTCAACATTGGCTACGAGCTGGCGGGGAAAAATCTCATCCTCTCCGAGGGTGTCTTGCGTGACAATGTCATCGTTCTTTCGGGTGATGGCGGCGATGGAAAAGTTGGAGCGTCCGGTGGCTCGCTGACCAAAATCAACATCACGATCAGCGCTCCCGACCTGGCCGGGGACGAGGTGCAGGTCTTTGCGGGAGACGGTGGCGATGGGCAGTCGGTGAGGGGAGGACGTGGTGGCACTGGCGGAACGATCAGCCGGTCGTTTTTTCAAAACGTGGATATCACCCCCTCGCATGAGATGACGATCATGGCCGGAGCCGGAGGGCTCGCTGGGACGAATGCGATCGGGGCTGCCGGTGGATCCGTTCTCGATCTGACTCTCACGGGCCGGTGGTTCGACATCGGGGCCGGGGATGGCTCTGATGGCAAGAAGGGCGGATTGGGCGGTTCGATCAAGGCAATCACCTTTGTCACGGTGAACAGTGTCATCACGGACACCGCCATGATCAATGCGGGCCGCGGTGGGGACGGGCTTGGGGGCAACGCCGGCAACGGCGGCATGGTCGCAGGCGTGGACCTGCCCGACTCCGATTTGTTCAACTTCATCATCAACGATGAAATGCTCGGCAAGGGCGACGGAGGAACTGGTTCTGGCGGCAGGGGAGGAAACGGTGGAGGCATCAGCAACATTTCTGTCACAGACTCCGAATTCGGCGTCGCACGCAATGCCGCGAATCTCTACAGCGTTCGTGGAGGTGCGGGCGGTTCTGGTGACAAAGGGGGCGGAGCGGGCGGCTCACTTGCAGAATTGCTCTTCTCCGGCTCAGGAATCGAAGTGGAGGTCACTGCCGGTGACGGTGGCGACGCGGACATCAAGGGGCCCGGCGGGAAGGCAGGCAGCATAGCCAGGTCTTCGTTTTTTACTGAAGGCACCGTACTCAGGACGGTCTCGGGAGTCCCCGTGCAGGTGGCAGCAGATGGTTTTGTCCGCGCTGGTGCAGGCGGAGATGGCGCGGGAGCAGGTGGGGCTGGCGGTTTGGGCGGCGAGGTTTCAACAGTGGATCTCAACACTGAAGGAACAGCAGGCGTTTTTGGTGGAGACGGCGGCAATGGTTCCGGTGCCGGATCCGGTCGCGGTGGCAGTTTGAATCGCGTCGGACTTTTCGCAACGAACGGCGACGGTACTATGATCGCTGGCGATGCCGGAACCATTGGCACCAAGCCGGCCGCCGGCGGCAGCATCCGAGGCACCACGGATGAACAAGTGTCCGGTGCATTTGCCGCACTGAATGTTACTGTCCGCGCCGGGGAGGGTGCAAACGGCGGCGCAGGGGGAAGCATTGATCAGTTTGGCTATGGCAGCACTGGAGCCACGCTGGTGCCCACACCGCTTGGGAATATCATCATCATGGCTGGTGACGGCTCGGAATCTGGAGACGGCCGTAATGTGGGGGCTGGGGGATCCATCAAGAACATCAACGGTTCGGTGAGTTTTACCTCCGGAACCACCACGACCATCCAGGCAGGCGAGGGCGGTTCCACGCCCAAGAAAGGTGGAGCGGGCGGCGACATCAAAAATCTTTCCCTCCAGCGTGGTGGCAACCCCGGAGTCGAGGTCAGCATTGTGGCCGGAGATGCCGGGGATTCTCCCGCGGGAGCAAGGGGCGCCAAAGGAGGCAGTGTGGACGGAGTCACGGTGATCGAGATGGATCGGGCTGCAATTCTTCGACACATCACCGCCGGCAACGGAGGAGATGCGCTGAAAATGGGAGGCCCCGGGGGTAGCGTGACCAACGTCAACGTGGTGAATCACGATATCGGTCTTCGCTCCGGCGCGGCCTACGGTTACGACTCGATGGGAGGCATTTTTGCCGGCGCTGGTGGCAGCGGCGACACCAAAGGCCTCGCAGGGAACGTCATCAGTGTGTCTGCCGACGCGATCGGGTCCATCGTCGCAGGCCGGGGTGCGGCGCCGGAACTCGTCAACAAGGTTGAGAGCATTTATCTCAATGATTCGAATCTGCTCATTGAAAAGGACGGCGCTTTCACTGAAGACGGCATCCCAGGAGCCAAGGAGGAGCAGCAATTTACGCCGGCGAGCGGCTTCCAGTTCCAGATTACGTTTGGTGAATACACCACCGGGAACCTCCAGCCCAACAGCACCACGGCCCAGGTGGAGGCAGCCCTAAACTTACTTCTGTCCATCAGCAGCATAGGCGGGGTGACGGTCACCAAGCCTGTCGGCCCATCAGCATACAAGATCACATTCAACGAAGTCGGAGACCGGCAGCCGCTCCAGATATCCAACCAGCTCAACGTGATCGAGGTCGCACGGGGCGACGATGAGCCTCCCATCATGGAGAAGCAAACGGTCCAACTTGATCCGACATTGTTCAGCAGCATCACGGCAAAATTTGGTGGATCGAGTGCATTCTTCAGTGATGCGTCCCTGATCACAGCCGGTTCCCTGGAAACCGGCCTGAATGCCATGGCAAGCGTCATGGATCTCCTTGGCGTCACCGTTACCGACCTGCCGAACTCCAGTTTTGAAATCACTTTCAACGAGCCGGGTAATCAAGCCCCGTTCAATTTCGGGGCGCACAATTCCCCCTCCGGCTTTGCCACCGAGATCACCGATGGCACAAATAACACCCAGATCATCTACATCAACGGGGCTGAACGTACCATCCCGCTGAACAAGGATGCCGCACCAGTGGACGTGGCGAATGCGCTGAACGCGCTGCCTTCGATCATTGCGGCTGGTGGAGTTTCAGCGACTGCGCTGCTACCCAATGGATATCAGGTGGTCTTCCTGGCTCCCGGGGACAATCCGCAGATTACAGCGGAGGAATTTGTTGGCGTGAATGCTGCCGTGGAATTGACTGGAGAGGCGAACACCCAACTCAAAGTTTTTGAATTGCTCCAAGGCAGCACAACGACTCAGGTGAAAGAGGTTCAAACCGTGCGGATTGATCCGTTGCTGCTTGGCCGGGTCAACGTGAACTTCGGACCAAGTGTGGCATCCTTTAGCAGCGCAGACCAGATCACCGCCGCGACCCTCAATTCGCGCCTGAATCTCCTCCCAACGATTATCACAGCCGGCGGGGTCACGGTTTTGGCGCAGGAGAACCACACTTTCCGAATCACGTTTGATCAGTTTGGCGACCAGATCCCGATCCATGTCGAGGGAGATGACTTTCTACTGGGGAGTGCGGCGGAGATTGTTGCCGGCGATTCTGTCACCCAGGAAATACAGAGGTTCACGCCGATTGCAGGCGGGAGCTTCCAGGTTAACTTCGGTGCGGACACGACCAACCTCATCGTCTCCACGAGCACAGCCATCCAGGTGCAGTCCTTGCTCAACGCGCTTCCATCCATCAGCAGCATCGGCGGCGTTACGGTCACTCAGGACATCGGGACAGAAGGATACGCGGTGACCTTCAATCAGAATGGAGATCGCGCGCCACTCTCCGTGACCAATCGCACGGGAATTGCGGGCTCTTTGCTGACTCAGGCGTCTGCGGCGACCCTCACGCTCGGTGACCCTGTCACCAATGAGGTTCAGCGCATTTCGCTTCCGAGCACCGGATTTATCGCACTTTCCTTTACGGGCCTGGAGACCTCGCAGACCAGCTTCATGCCCCTTAATTCCAGCGCTTCATTTGTCGAGGCTTCACTCAATGCGTTACCCTCCGTCATCGCGGCAGGCGGCGTGACGCTCACTGTTTCTCCCGGCGGAGATTTTTACGAGATCGCTTTCAACGAACCCGGTTCGCGAAACCAATTTAACGGCACTGCCATCGAGGTGGAACAAACGGTCACTGAACTCTTCCATGGAATGAATCGTCTCGCGGCATTCGAAGTCCAGAGTATTGAGTATGACTTGAATGGCGAGTTCACGGTGACGTTCCCGGTTGCCTTGACGGCGGTTGAAAACCTTCAAGGGTTCTCCGGCGGCCGCGAGGGGCAGCTACTGGATCTCAGCTCAGTTCAGGCAATAGGCGCGGCCACGTTCACGTTAAGCTTTGGCGATGACACAACGAATCCACCATTGAGTGCGAATGCGGATGCTGCTGCGATCCAAGCTGACCTCAACCTCCTCCCCTCGATCATTAGTGCCGGCGGCGTAACGGTTGATCTTGTGA
Organism: Opitutus sp. GAS368; assembly: GCA_945859965.1. Taxonomy (GTDB): domain Bacteria; phylum Verrucomicrobiota; class Verrucomicrobiia; order Opitutales; family Opitutaceae; genus CAMAPG01. The sequence goes on from CAMAPG010000001.1 coordinate 27,364, forward strand.
GCCCGGGGTTGTTTTCGATTACTTTTGGGAACCTTGGAGATCAACCTGGCGTCATTACTGGTGCCGTGACAGGAAGCGAAGTCACTGGTCCGATCAACGGTAATGACACGCCGGATAACGTCCGGATGGCTTTGGAGGATGCGCTCAATCAGTTGCCATCCGTGATCGCGTCCGGCGGTGTGAGCGTCGCGCTCCCCAGCGAGAAGAATTCGCTGAACGTGATATTCAATACCATCGGCAACAAGCCGTCCCTCACCGCGGTGAACAACTCATACGAAGTCCAGACAATCGCCCTGTTCTCCACCGGGGAATATGAACTCTCATACGGTGCCGCCACAACCCTGCGTCTGCCCGCGGGATCAACGACCGGAGAAATCGAATCTGCACTCAACAGCCTGGCTGGTTTCCCTGCCGGGGGTGTTGTTGTTACCAACGGGTTCGGCGAGGATTTCACGATTACCTTCAACGATGCCGGGGATTTCAATCTCATCACCGCCCGGCAGTTCTTCCCCACTGACGCCATCACAGTGCAGGAGGGCACCTCGGGACCCGCAGGTTTGCAGGAAAAACAGGAAATTAGACAGCCGATCGGACACCTGTTCGATCAGGAGAACTTTGCAACAGCCAACTTGGTCGGCGGCTTCAACGACGCCACCGAATTCGATGCGTTTAAATTCAAATGGCAGGATGCCAACAACAACGAGCTTTACGATCTTGGGGAAATTCCAATTGACGGCCTCATCGTTGCGAGGACTTACAACTCGGCGCTTATCAACTTGATCCCCGAGGCGCGATATACGGGAGGCGAATTCACTTTTGTATCAATCACCGAAGGTGGACCTGCCATTGCGGAGGTGCAGGAGCTCACGATAAAGGCGGACAAGTTCACACTTGTGTTCGGTGATGATGAGACTGGCTCACTCTCTGGGAAAGCGAAGCCCAGCGCAGTGGCTGCGGCATTGAATGCGCTTCCGGCCATCATCGCGGCCGGCGGTGTCACCGTCACTTCCAGCGCGGTGGATACCTACAGGATCACATTCAACGTCGCCGGGGCGCGAGACCCGGTTCTGGCCCCGTTCTTCTACGACTTTAACAACATCCTCCAATAAATCGCGGAAGCCAAAAGACACGAATATCTCAATCATATGTCCCGGACCAAAACCCAACTTTCCCGCATCGAACCACTCGAGGCCCGCATCGCACCCGCGGCGGTATTTGCCAATCCAATCGATGCCAAATGGCGGGCCGCGACTGTAGGCTCGCCGGTTGTACTTCACGCCGGAGAGGGTCTCAGCACCCTGGGTGACAAGGCAGGCAGCTACCTCCTTTTCGTGGAACAGGGGAACGTCATGGTTTTCACCACTGATTTCAACAACAACAACCTCGTTGATACGAATGAGATCACCGGCCTTGCCGCTGGAGACGGCCTCCGGCTGATTTCGTTCGTGGACATTCACGGAGACATCGTCACAAATCTGGTCGAGAAAACCATCGGAGGCGGCACCTTCCTGACCCTGAGTGACTCCGATCGGAATCCCACTAACGACGACCCCCGGCTTCAGGGGGACGGACGCGTGATCCTGCCCAAGACCATTGAAAAAATCGAATTCCGCCCATTGGCGATTACCGACATACCTGACCAGGATGGTGTGGGGCCGGATGACGATGGCGATGGGGTGATTGATAGTCCGGATGCTGTTGACCTCGCATTCCGAACAGTGCCTTGGAGCTCCTACTCGATTTTTGGGAGTATCATCGCTGGCGGAGGATTTGGTGCAGATGACGGAGGGCTGCTGCTTAATCCTCCGGAGGACGACCGTTATATCCCCACAGTGGATGCAATCTACACAGGCAGCGCAACCTCCGGCAAATTTTTCAGCTTCGGTGTTTCCAGTGAATATGTCGTGAGCGGCTTCAAATTCGGTGATGATGTCAACGGGGTGACCGGCTCATTTATCCCGACCCGTGGTCAGGCGGGCGCGAGCATTAACACGGTCAAGGGCAGCAGTCCGTACAACATCGGAACGCTCCAGGCAGGGAACGGTGGAAGCGGTGCGCCGGGCGGCAGCATCTTGAATGTCACAATCAACGGCGACAATGCTGGCGGGTATAACATCATCGCTGGCGATGGCGGAGACGGACCCAATGGCGGGAACGGTGGTTCGATCACCAATTTCAGCGACCTGGGATCCGTCACGGGGTTCACCTACATTAGCACTGGCAGTGGTGGCTTTGGAGCCACCGGCCGTGGCGGGAGCGGTGGCGATGCGGAGTTTGGACCTATGAGCATACGCGGTGATGTTCACATTGATCTCGGCGATGGAGCCACCGGTTTCTCCGCCGGTGGCAACGGGGCCAGTCTTTCCAAGGTGATTTTCTCCGATCCTCCCGGAGTTGTGGATCCGATAACCGGCGCCATAACGGACGTTCCAGTGAGAGGCACCAATGGCTTTGGCACGACTCACTATCCTGATTCCTCGATACCGGGTGCTTATAACGCGAACAATATCGGCACCCACATGGCGCTTGATTTCGACGGGGATGGGATCGGCGACTTTGTCTATATCACTGGTGCGGACCCAACCAACGTGGAGGCTGGCTCAAACTCTGCGCTGGTTGTGCTTCTCGGCGCACCACCAACGGATCCGGCCTTCCCGGGATATCGCACTTTAACTGCGCCCGACGGAAGTGTGTCATCCGGAATTTCCCTCAATGGTCCGCGCAACCCGAAGGCACTGGCGACTGGTGATCTCAACGGTGATGGCCATCCGGACATCGTGGTCGGTTCCACCGACCCAGGAGGAAGCGGAGACCTGATGGTATTCCTGGCCAAGTTCGAGGATGTGAACAATGACGGGGTGCTGGTTGCCACGGAGGACTTGAATCGCAATGGGACGGACGATTTTATCGGCTTCTGGGAGGCGCGCCATAGCACATTGCCGATCGTCGGCAGCAACAGCATGTCCATGGAGGATCTCACTATTGGTGACTTCGATGGGAACGGACGTCCTGAGATCGTCGTAGCAACCAATTCCAACCTGGTGTTCCTCACTGCGGACATGGAGAAAGAGCCCGTGAACCAGCGGTTTGAATACACTGGGCAATTTTTCGCAGACTTCGGCACCAAGGCGGTTCGCGCCTCCATCGGCGGGAGGGACATTAGCGTTCCCGCAGTGAACTACACTCCTTATGTTCCATCTCCTGGATCAGGAGCTGTGCTGGAAGCCAGCCCTCTCTCGAGCATAGATTCGACCCATGATGTGGTGTTTGCCACCTCTGAGGGAGGTCAGGATGTCCTCGTCATCGAGTGGACGGAACACAGTGCGGAAAATCCAGTGCCAACCGTGAACGAAAACGGCCCTTTTGGCGTCGGCATTCCGATCCATGACTTCACAGTTGCCGACATAGACAATGACGGAGATGCCGATCTCTACGCCATTAGCAACCGCAGAGACACCGCATTCGGGCCATTCTGGAGCCTGGAATTTTCCAGGGGCAACGGTCTTGGCCTTGGTATAAGTGGCTTTTCCTTTGGCGGTTTCTCTCTTCCCCTGCATTCCATCCGCAGCATGGATGTGGACGGCGATGGGAACCCAGGTGAAGCGCTGGTTCTCGACCAGGTTAATGGCTTGAGCTATGGTATATTGGTTTTTGACGAATTCTTCCCCGAGTTCGCCGAGGTCGTGGTGACCGGGATCCTCCCAACGGGGATACCGGGCATGGTTCTGGGGCAGGCGGCAGAAGGTGCCCCTCATCCTACCGGGTTCGTGGACTCGCGCCCCATCTTTGTGGGGCGCTCCACAGCAACGATCACGGCGGCCGATTCGATTTCGCAGAACCTGTATTCGTTCTATGTGGAGGATGGGGAGGAGATTGACAGGCAGCCCTTGGTGGACTACAGCCTCAGCCTGCACACAGGTGCGGGAGGAAATTCGCTGCACGGCCGTGGCGGTGCGAGCGGATTTCTTGGAGGAAAGGCCATCCTTGTTGACGTCGTGGATCCAGTCACCGGGGAACCAGTGATTGATCCGGCAACGGGGAAAGCATTCAAGAACCTTGTGGGTGCTGTCCAGCTCACCGCCCTCGGCCCAATCAGTCTGGTTGCGGAAGACGGTGGTGAAGGGTTTTCAAGTGGCGGGGTCGGCGGTTTTATTGCTGGTGTAACCATCACAGGAGGCTCCGCGCATTCACTGATTGCCGGAAACGGCGGACGCGGTGTCTCTGGTGCAGGCGGTGCGGGCGGCAGCCTGCTCTCCAATTCGATCGAATCACTCGGTGCCCCAGTCACGTTCCGGGCAGGGGACGGTGGAGTTGGTCGGATCGGCGGCACTGGCGGTTCTGTGGTCGGGAATGGAACTGGCATATTCGATACCTTAGCTCCTGCTGTGGACGTCTTCTCCGGTGCTGGCGGGCTTGGTACAAGAGGGGGAGGGAACGCTGGAACGATCTCCGGCTTTTCTGCCAAAATTGTGAACCCGGGTTTGGGGGCGCCGAGCTATCTCAATTATGTCGGCGCCAATGGGGGTGATACTGTCTTCGGCAAAGGGGGAGACGGGGGAAGTATTGTGAACAGCAGTCCGCAAGGTGGTACCCAACTGGGAGGCGACATCAACATCAAAGGCGGTGATGGTGGCAAGGGTGCTACAGGCGGTGCCGGTGGTTCCATTACGGCATTCGTCAATCGCCCGGACGGCAGCAGCACTATTTTCAATCCCGGCTACGGCAGCTTCCTTGGAGGTACAGGAGGCAATGGCACTTCAGCCAGCGGAGGCAGGGGGGGAAGCGTCAGCGGGATCGAGACACCCACTCTTGGAGATCCAGCTGGAAGCCCAAGCTTTTACCGGTTCGTATTCTCGCGAATCATCGCAGGTGCCGGCGGTACCAGTTCGAGCGCAAAGGGAGGCGATGGAGGTGATGTCGCCAATGTGATCACGAGTTCCCAGCTCGGTTCATGGGTGCTCGTCGGGGGCGCCGGCGGCCAGGGTCTTTTCCTTGGCGGGAAAGGTGGTTCGGTGACCAATGCAAGCCTCACCATCGGCGGCGCATCCACCTTCTCGAAAGGTCTGTTTGTCGGAGGTGCAGGAGGCAATGCGGGCGCATTCATCCCAAACATTGACGACGCCACGCCCAAGCAATTCCGCAATCAATTCGGCGGACGTATTGGACGCGGCGGTGATGGAGGGAACGTCGTTGGGATCGTGCAGGAGAATGGAATCGCCGCGCACATTGACCTCATCGCGGGTGATGGGGGAGACACGATCCATTATGGGACGCCCTTTGACAAACCGAAAGTCAGCTACGTCGGGAAAGGCGGTTCCATCCGGGACATCCGGCTCGCCGGCGAAGCAGGGAACATGGATCCTGCAATCGGCATCAAGAGCTATAACAATATTTTTGCCGGCGAATCTGTTGACGACTTTGTTCGCAACGAGCTGGTGAACCCGGCAGGTTTGCCCGCCTTTCTTACAGACTCGGTCGGGAACGTCGGCGTCATCGTCGGTGCCGCGGGTCGCAACAAGTCCGTCATCCTTGATCCCGTTGACGCGCCGACCACCTACCGCAGTCTTCCCGCACGATTTGCGACGAATGGCTCGCTGGAAAATTTCACAGCCCGCAATCTCATGTCCGCCGTTGCTGGAAGCGTGGATCGCATTGCCTCCATCCAACTTGTCAAAGGCCTCAATGTCGCCCAGCAGGTTGGCGTGGACAAGCTGGGTGGCGACTTTCTGGATGAAGACCTGGCTCCGACCGTCAGCGGTGAGCCGGTTATCGGTGGACGCAACATCAATGGGGCGATTATCGCGAAGCAGTATGTCAACCTGCTCGGCGCATCGGTCCCACCGCCGCAGAACGGCTTCATCCGTTAATTTTCAAAACCGTAGCGCAAGCCCCCACCTGGAGCTCCGGACTGGGAGGAAGTCGCTGTCGCGCCAAAATCATCGCCGCCTCCCTCCTGGGCTTCTCTCTCGCGTTGCTTGGGAATTGCTTCTGGAATGTCGCACTTTTTCCGCTTAGCATCTCCAACACCCGAGTCATGAAAGCACACATCCTGTTCGCAAGTCTCATCTCTTTGCCGGGCGTCGCCGCAGATCTGCCGAAGGAGCAGGCGGAGTTTTACCTCAATACAATCCTGCCGATTTTTTCGGAGAATTGCTACCGCTGCCACAGCGCGGAGGGCGGCAAGGACAAGGGAGGGCTGACGCTCGATACCAGGGAGGCGATGCTCAAGGGCGGCGACACGGGGCCCGCGGTATCGCCGGGTGATCCGGGAAAATCGCTCATCCTCAAGGCAGTGTCTTACAAGGATCCCGATTTGCAGATGCCGCCCAAGGGCGAAAAACTCACGGCAAAGCAAATCACGGATCTCACCGAGTGGGTGAAAATGGGTGCGCCTGTCTCGTCCGATGCGAAGGCCGTGAAGTCCAAGCTCAGCGGCCTCACCGACAAGGCGCGCGCGCACTGGGCGTTTCAGCCGGTGAAGAAGCCAGCGGTGCCAATCAACAAAAACCAGCAATGGTGCAGGACGCGGGTGGACTGCTTCATTCTGCAGAAGCTCGAGCAGCAGGGGATGTTTCCATCCCCCGACGCCGAGCGGGCGACGCTGCTGCGGCGCGCGTATTACGATCTGATCGGAATTCCGCCGACGCCGGCGGAGATCCAGGCGTTTCTCGCGGACAAGGCGCCGAATGCGTGGCAGAAAATGGTCGAGCGGCTGCTCGCCTCCCCACACTACGGCGAGCGATGGGGGCGGCACTGGCTGGACACTGCGCGCTACAGCGACACGGTCGGCTCGAATGCAAACGGGGTTGACTACCGTTTTCCGCATGCATGGACGTATCGCGACTGGGTGATCAAGGCGATGAATGACGACATGCCGTACGACCAGTTCATCATGCATCAACTCGCCGCGGACTACCTGCCGAAGGAAATGCAGGGGAGGAATAGCGAAAACCTCGCGGCGCTTGGATTCATCACGGTTGGCGAGCGATTTGGAAATGGGAACGACACGATCAACGAGCGGATTGACACGACGACCAAGGCATTTCAGGCGATGACCGTGTCGTGTGCGCGGTGTCACGACCACATGTTCGATCCCATCTCCCAGAAGGATTACTACGCGCTGCACGGGGTGTTCTCGAGCATCACGGAACCCGCGGTGAAACCGCAGGTGGGCCTGCTTCCGCCGCAGAAGGAATTGACCGAGTTCTACAAACTCGAAGCGGAGGCCATGAAGGAGGTCCGCGACGGATATTTCAACACGGTGGGAAAGATCAACGAGGGCTTCCGGCTGAAGGCGCCGCTTTATCTGGAGGCCCTGGCGCAATCGCGCGTGACGCCGCCGCCGGTCGCGGGTGCCCCGGCCGGGACGCAGCGGCAGCCGTCGCCTTACGCTGCTTTCCTCCGCGCAAACAGTCTCGAGGACGACACTGCTCGCGAGGTCGAGCGGCGTGCCAATCGCCGGGATGACCCGATCCTCGGCCCTTACGCAAGGTTCGTCGAGGTGCAGGGTGATTGGGAGAAAAAGGCGCCTGGAATCCTCGCGGATATTCAAGCGGGCTCGATGGGGAGTGGCAAAAAACGGATCAACCCGATCGTGGTTGCTGTGTTCAAGGACGCGAAGCCCACAAACATCCGCGATGTGCGCAAGCTCTACGACAAAGTCTTTGCGGCGGCAGCGGCAAAATCGGCGTTTTGGCTGGGCGAAATGAAATCCAGCAGCAGCGGCAACATTGCCGGTGTGGATGAGGCAACGGCCGAGCTTCTGCAGGTGCCGCTGTCGGTCAGGCCGGGGGGCGGGATGGCGATGGCGGATTACCGCGCGGCAGTGGATCGCCTGCCGAACCGCAGCCGGGGCAATCTGCAGGGTGCGCTCGTCCGCTACAACGAACTCCAGCTCACGCACCCGGGCGCACCGGCCCATGCGATGATCGTGAAGGATCAGGAAAAGCCAAAGGACTCGCCCGTCTTCATCCGCGGCCAGGCAAACAACCGTGGCGATGTCGTCCCCCGCCGCTTCCTCGAAATCCTCTCGCCGAACCGCCATCCGGAGCCGTTCACCGTGGGCAGCGGGCGGTTCGAACTGGCGAAGGCGATCGCGGACAAGAAAAACCCGCTCACGGCCCGGGTGCTGGTGAACCGGGTGTGGATGCACCATTTTGGCGAGGGCTTCGTCCCCACCCCCGAGGATCTCGGCACCATGAGCGAGAAGCCGACGCACCCCGAACTGCTCGATTACCTCGCTGATTACGTGATGGAGAACGGATGGAGCATCAAGAGCCTCCACCGGCTCATCATGAATTCCCGCGTCTATCAGGAAAGCAGCCACGCCATCCCCGAGTACGTGGAGAAGGATCCCCACAACAAGACACTCTGGCGCGCGAACATCCGGCGGCTCGATTTCGAGGCGGTGCGCGACACGTTGCTGGCATTCAGCGGGAATCTCGACAGGCAGCTCGGCGGCAAGCCGATCAATCTGACGCAGGAGCCTTATAGTTTCCGCCGCTCCGTGTATGGATATGTGGATCGCGGGAATCTGCCGGAGCTGATGGCGCACTTCGATTTTGCGAAGCCGGAGATGAGCAATTCAAAACGGACCAACACGCTCGTCCCACAGCAGGCGCTCTTCCTCATGAACAGCCCGATGGCCGTGGACATCGTGCGCCGGATGCTGGCGCGCCCGGAATTTGAAAGATCGAGGACCGACCTCGAAAGGATCCGCCTCCTGTACGAGATCATCTTCCAGCGCTATCCGACCAAGCAGGAGTTTGCGCTCGCGCTGGAGTTCGTGAAAAGCGAGGCGGCCGATGTCGAGGCGAACACCTTCAGCTACGACCGCAAGGTCCGCGAGGGCGGGGATCGCAACAACGGCCGGGCCGCGATCAAGAATGACGGGCTTCGCGTTGCCCGCCGTCCGCTGAATGCTTGGGAGACGTTCGCCCAAGTGCTGCTCTTCTCGAACGAGTCCGCTTACGTGAACTGACCGGGCGCTATTCCTTGTCCGCCGTGCTGAGCGCCTTGAATGCAACCGCAGCGAGCGCGCCGCCGGCGAGGTTCGCGGCAATGTGAACCCAGATGTCCGCGAACTTCAGGATGCCCAGCATCGCGGCACCGAGGGCCACGGCGGGGTTGAATGCGCCCCCGGAGATCGAGCCGACGGAGAACGCGCAGGCGGCGACGGTGAATCCGATGGCGAGCCCGTAGTTCGAGTTGCCCGCGGTGTCCTTCGAGGTGGCGACATTCAAGACCACCCACGCGAGCGCGAAGGTGCAGAGCAGCTCGGCGAGAAACACCGGGGCTATTTTTCCCGAGAGATCCATCGTCGCGAACACTTCGGCCTTGTGGGAGAAAAGGAGCCGCACTGCGACGGTCGCGCACGCGGCGCCGAGGAGCTGGCCGATCACGTACGGAACCGCGTCGGACGGCGTGCATTTCCCGCGAAGCGTCACGGCGAGCGTGACCGCTGGATTATAGTGGGCGCCGGAAATGTGGCCGCCTGCGTAAACCATGACCATCAGGACCGCGCCAATCGCGAGCGGTGCGACGGAGTTTCCGCCGAGGACGTTGCAGCCGATGGTGAAGACGAGGAAGAAGGTGCCGATGAATTCAGTGAGGTATTTGTTCATGTTGGGTGTTGGTTGATGCGCATGAGAAAGCAGGCCGTCGCCCTTCGGACAACTCATCATTTTCCTGTGGGAGCGACAAAATCTTTGCTCTTTCCGGCGGCATTCGTGATGAGAGGCGGCGCCTTGAGAAGTTTGATCCTCGCAATTTTACTCTCTGTCTCCGCGCATGCAGAGAACGTGCATCCCTCCATCGTTCCGCTGAGGGAGGGCTACGAGCAGGAGATTGCGGCGCTTGCCAATGCACGCGGGACGAGGATTTCAGAGCTTACCGCATCTTACGTGAAGTTGCTGGATGATGCCGCCGCGAGTGCGACCGATGCGGTGGTTGCCGGGGCGGTGCGCAAGGAGCGCGAGGGCATCGCGACGGGGTTTCTCGCTCCGGGGCGCATTCCCGGCCTGCCACCGGAAATCGAGGCCGCGCACAGGAAGTTTTTTGGCGCGGTGTCGCAGGCCTCGGTGGATTTCGAGACGGCGAAGAAAAAGGTGGATGCCGCTTATTTGAAGGTGCTCACGGCGCTCACGGCGAAGGGCCGGCGCGATGCCGCGCTCGCGCGCGATGCGGCGGCAGAGAAGCGCCGGGTGATAAACGGTGCGCCGTGATCGCGGAAAAGAATCCGCCCGCATGGTCTCCCCGGGCCTGCCGGATGCTTTGCCAGAGGACGGATGCCAGCGCCGCGCCTTCCAATGAGTAGTCTTGACGAAGCTCAGGTCAGTTTTTTCCGCGAACACGGATATCTGCCCATGGAAGCGATCACGTCCGCTGACGAAGTGGCTGAATTGCGGGGGATTTTCGACGGCTTGTTTGCGAGCCGGGCGGGATGGGAGCAGGGGCGCGCATTCGATCTGGCCGGGGCGGATGAGGCGGGAAAGGAGCCGGTGCTGCCGCAGATCATCAACCCCGTGGAATTCGCGCCGGCACTCGCCAGCACCCGCTTCCGCGTCAACGCGCTGGCCATCGCGAGACAGCTCATCGGGCCTGGCGCGGAGCCTTGGTTCGAGCACGCCATCAACAAACCCGCGCGGATCGGTGCGGCGACGCCGTGGCACCAGGACGAGGCGCATCGCTACGATCCCGGCGTGGACTACGAGCAGATCAGCATTTGGATGCCGCTCCAGCCCGCGACGCTGGAGAACGGCTGCATGCAGTACATCCCCGGCAGCCATCGCGGGCCGGTGCTCGAGCATCATTCGCTCAACGACGACCCGCGCATCTCCGCGCTCGAATGCTGCGCCACGTTCGACGCCACAAAGGCCGTCGCATGCCCGCTGCCAGCCGGCGGCGCCGCCATCCACCACTGCCGCACGCTTCATTGCGCGTCCGCGAATGTGACCGGCCAGCCGCGCCGCGCCTACATCCTTGCCTTCCGCGGCGCGCCGGTCCCCGCGCCGGCGCGGGAGATGTTTCCGTGGCTTCGCGGAAAGCAGACGCCCGCGGCCCAGCGCGCCGCCTCGTGGGAAAACCGCGGCGGAGCCGTGGGCCGGGCGGGCCGTGCGGCGGCGGGCGTTGCTCGCCGCGCTGCGCGGAAGATTTCGCGCATGTTCCGGAAGTAGCGCAGCCACGGGGGTGCGCGCGGCTACACGTAGTATTCCAGCCAGTCGTTGCCGCGCTTCACACCGGGATTCGGCACGGGGTAGTTGCCATCGGCGGTTTCCCTCAGCGGGGCGGGGCCGTCGAGCGTGAGCTTGTCCACGTCCGGCGCGAACGACCCCTTGCTATTGAGATAATCGTCGAACGAGATGACCTGGCCCGTGTGGGCTGACCACCGGCCCATCGCGGTGACGAGACTCGCCTTCGTGCCGCGCTCCACTTCGTTGTAAGGCTTGTCGTTGCGGATCGCATCGAGGAGGTCGTCCCATTCGAGCTGGTAGGGGTTTGCCTCCGCCTTCGGGCCCTGCCAGAGCACGCTGTCGCTCTTCTCGTTCTGGCCCTTGAAAATCTTGCTCCTCGCTGGCGAATGGCCCGCCTTCGACACGAGCGCAAGGCCCTTCGTCCCGTGCGCGTAGGTCGCGAACTCCTGCCGGCAGCCATCCATATTCCGGCCCTCGAAAAAGAACTTCGCCCCGTCGGCGAACGTGTACTCGACCGAGTAGGAGTCGAAGTTCTGGTCAATCCAGTCCTCCCGGTAATTGCGCCCGCCGTTCGCGCGAACCTCCACCGGCCAGTCGTTTTTCATCCAGCATGCCTCGTCAATGTTGTGGATGTAGAAATCGCTGAAGCACCCGCCGCTCGCCCACAGGAAACTGTGGAAGCGCTGGATCTGGTAGTGCAGTTCCTTCGTGCCCGCCGGGCGCCGCTTGCTGCGGAACGACGCCGCCGGCGGGTGCATCCGGTAGGCGCGCAGCAAGAGGATGTCCCCCGCCTCGCCCTGGCGGATGCGGTCGTAAAGCTCCTGCCGCACCCGGCAGTGGCGGCACATGAGGCCCACGCCGACCTTCAGCCCGCGCTTGTCCGCCTCCACGCCGAGCGCGAGCATCTTGCGGGCGCTCGGGCCGTCCACGCACACGGGCTTCTCCATGAAAACATTCACGCCCTTCTCGATCGCATGCTGGAAGTGGACCCAGCGGAACGCCGGCGGCGTGGCGAAGATCGCGATGTCCCCCTTCTTCAGCGAATCAATCGCCTCCTTGTACGCATCGAACCCGATGAACTTCCTCGCCCCCACATCCACCTTGGCCGTGTGCCGCGCCTTCAGCCCGTTGAGGCTGCCATTGAGCCGGTCCTCGAAGACATCCGCCACCGCCGTGAGCTTCACCGGGCCGTTCTTGACGCTGAGCGCATTGTCCGCCGCGCCCGTGCCGCGCCCGCCCGCGCCGATCAGCGCGATGCCCACGGTGTCGGTGCCCGCAGCATGCACGTGGGGAAGGGTGACGCCGGCAAGCGCGGAAACCGCGGTGACTTTGCCCGCGGTCTTGAGAAATTCGCGGCGCGTAGAAGTAATGTGAGTGTTCATCGGTTCCGAGATGTGAAAGGTGATGCCGCCCTTGTCAATTTCCGAGCCGTGCCACCGTGGCTGCGACGCCCCGTCGTCCCGATACATCGGGATTCCGCGGCGCCTCGCCGCGGGCCTGCTGGCGTGGCACACTCTCGCAAGCCGGCGGCTTGCGCCACTGTAGCGGCGCCTCGCCGCAGGAGTGGGGCGCGCCATTTGGTCCGCCTTCCCGCGGGGAGCCGCGGCGGGGCGCCGCGGAAACGGACGGCGACGGGGCGTCGCAGCCACGGACGCGCGGCGCCGCAGCTACGTCGTGCGCTCGCGCCGGGAGGCCTTCGCCTCCGCTGTGCCTTCGCCTCCGCTGCTGACATGGCGCGTGTGTTCATGGCAGAAGCACGCGTGCTCGCAGCCTGGCTTCATGATCTCGATCCATTCGTTTTTCAAATCAACGGCTTTGGCCCGCGCTGGTATGGCGTCTCTTATGTGCTGTCGGCGCTGCTCGGCTACTGGCTTTTCAAGGGGCTCGCGGTGCGCGGCTACACGGATCTCAAGGTGGAGAGAGTCGCCGATTTCATCACGTGGATTGGCCTGTTTGGCGTGCTGCTCGGCGGGCGGCTGGGGTGGCTGGTTTTCTATGGGTTCCGCGAGAAGCATGCACAGGGTGATTGGTGGTGGTGGCTGCGTGTGTGGGAGGGGGGCATGGCGAGCCACGGGGGAATCCTCGGCATTGTCGTCGTCACCTACATCCTCTCGCGGAGGTGGCGGGTGTCGTGGACGAGCATCGGCGATTCGCTGTGCGTGGTTGCGCCGCTGGGGCTGTTCATCGTGCGCTGTGCGAATTTCGTGAACGGCGAGCTGTACGGTCACGAGACGAATGCGGCATGGGCGGTGAAGTTCCCGCAGGAGATCATGGCGGTGCAGCCGGTGGCGGAAAAAGTGTACGCCGCCGTGGAGCCGCACCGGGACTTGCTCGCGAAGTATCCGAACGACCGCGAGGATTACGCGGAGCAGGTGATCACCGCCGCCCGGCACGAGCCGCGCATCGCTGCTGCGATCGAGCCGGTGCTCACTCCGCGGCATCCCTCCCAGCTTTACGAGGCGCTGCTCGAGGGCGCGCTGCTTTTCGCCATGCTCTGGATCGCGCGGACGCGGTTCCGCACGCCGCGCGGGGTGATCACGGGGCTGTTTTTCATCCTGTACGCCGTGCTCCGGATCATCGGGGAAATCTTCCGTGTGCCGGATGCCGCGTGGCATGCCGGGCCGTTCTCGGCGGGGCAGTTCCTGTCGCTTTTCATGGTCGGCATCGGCGCGGCGTTCCTCGGCTGGGGCGTCCGCGCCCGGCAATACGAGCAGGCGGACAAATCGTAACGATCCCGGCGATTGACGCTCTCCCGCGGCGGTGGCAGTGCATCCGGCATGAAAGCCATCCTCTCCATCTGTCTCGCAACCGCCGCCCGGCAAGGAATGCCTCGGTGATGGCGGGGAGCAGCAGCCGGCGGGAGGCGTCGTGGCGATAGCGCGCGAGATTCAGTGGCTCACGCCGGCGCTCGCGTTCTGGGAGGCGTATGAGCCTTCCGTGAAATGCGACCTCACGAGCAGCGCACTCGTGACCGCGGAGGGACTCGTCCTCGTGGATCCCATCGCGCTTCCGGCCCCGGCGCTCGCGGAGCTTGCCGCCGCCGCGCCGCCCGCTGCCATCCTTCTCACGAATGGCAATCACTCCCGCACCGCCGCGGCGTTTCGCGAGAAATGGGGCATCCGCATTTGCGCGACAGCCGGTGCGGCGGCGGAACTGGATCTCGCGCCGGATGTGATCCTGGCCGACGGCGATCTCACCGTGGGCGGGTTGCGCGTCGTGGCGCTGCCGGCGGCGGGGCCGGGGGAGGCTGCATTCATCGGTGCCGGCGTGGCATTCATCGGCGACGCGCTCATTCACCTCGGTTCCCACGGCTTCGCGCTCCTGCCGGAAAAATACCGGGCGAACGCCGCGGCTCTGCCGAACGAACTCAGAAAACTGTTGTCATACGACTTCCACATCCTGACGTTCGCGCACGGCACGCCGCTCACGCTGCACGCGCGCCAGCGTCTCGAAAACCTACTCGCATGAAAACCGCCATCATCCTCATCGCCGCGATCTGCCTGGCGTCATCCGCCCAAGGGCAGGCCACCAAGGGCGGCAAGCCCGCCGCCCCCGCGGTGCCCGCCGCACCCGCCGCGCCCGACCCGGCTCCCGTGGTCGAGGCGGAGACGCCGGAGAAGATCATCGCGCGGTTTTTCTCATTCGTGCAGCGCAAGGAAGTGGACGCCGCATACGATCAGCTCACCAAGGGCACGAAGATCGCCGAGCGCGCCGAGGACGTGAAGACGCTGAAATCCAAGACGAAGGAGGCGATCTCCGTCTTCGGCCCGGTGATCGGCTACGACTTTGTCGGGAAAAAGCACGTCGGCGAAAGGCTCGTCAGCTACACATGCGTCTCGCTCGGCAAGGAGTTCCCGTTGCGCTGGCGCTTCTATTTCTACAAGCCCGCCGACACGTGGAAGCTCATTGACCTCCGCGTGGATGACCGCCTCGCCGCGATGTTCGACGAACCCGAGGAACCGCGTGCCGGGCAGTGAGTGGCGAGCAGGCAGCGCCCACTGATCACTGTGCTGACCCGCGCTCTCCGCTTCATCCGCTTTTCCCACACGATCTTCGCGATGCCGTTCGCGCTTGGCGCGATGCTCGTGGCGGCGGGCGGGCTGCCTTCGGCGAAAACGATCGCACTCATCGTCCTCGCGATGGTCTGCGCGCGCACGGCGGCGATGGCGTTCAACCGCGTGGTGGATTGGGAACTCGACAAGCGCAACCCGCGCACGGCGCAGCGGCACACGCTGCTGCCACGCCCAGCGGCCATCACCCTCGTCGTCGTGAGCGCGGCGGCGTTTGTGGCGGTGACGTGGTTCATCAACTGGCTGTGCTTCGCTCTCTCGCCCCTCGCGCTGGCCATCGTGTTTTTCTACTCGCTGACGAAACGCTTCACTCACGCGAGCCAGTTCTTCCTCGGCCTCGCGCTCGCCGTGTCGCCGATGGGCGCATGGTTTGCCGTCACGGGTGCATGGGCATGGACGCCGTGCATCCTCGCCGCCGCCGTGCTCGCATGGGTGGCAGGGTTCGACTTGATCTACGCGACGCAGGACTACGAGCACGACTGCGCCGCGGGCCTGCACTCGATGGTCGTGAAGCTCGGCATCCCGCGCGCGCTCAGCCTGGCGAAGATCCTGCACGCCGCCGCCATTGCGCTGCTCGGTGGATTCGGAGCCGCCGCGGGACTCGGCGCGCCGTACTGGTGCGCCCTTGTCATCATCGCAGGCGCGCTCGTGTATGAGCACCGCAGCGCCATGCGGCTCGATCTTGCGGGGATCAATCGCGCCTTCTTTTTGAGCAATGCAGTCGTCGGTGTTGTTTTTGTCGCCGGCGTTGCGGCGGATGTGCTGAGGCGCTGATCCGATGAATGTGAAATTCCCAAGGCTGACACGCCGCCGTTTCTGCGCGGGCATGCTCGCAGGGATGCTCGGCACGGGCGGCTGGATGCGCTTCGTCGAGCCGTGGTGGTTCAAGACGACCCGCCGCGAGATTCCGCTCGGGCTTGGAGGCGGCCGGTTGAAGCTGCTGCACTTGTCCGATTTTCACGCGGACCCGATGCCGCTCGATCACCTCGCGAAGTGCATCCGTGCCGGTATCGCGGAGAAGCCGGATCTCATCTGCCTCACGGGCGATTTCATCACTTGGAAATACGAGCAGTGGGATGCCTACGCCGCGTTGCTGGGCGAAGCGGCCATGGCGGCACCTACGTTTGCGGTCCTCGGAAATCACGATGGAGGTCGCTGGGCGCGCTGGAGCGGGTATGCGGACACGACGGCTGTGCGCGCTTTGCTGGAGAAGTCGGGGGTGCGGATGCTGCACAATGACGCAACGCGATTCGAGAACGCGAACGGGAAGATCACGCTCGCCGGGCTCGGCGACTTGTGGGCAGGGGAGATGGAACCTGAGCCGCTGCTCGCGAGCCGGAAGCGGGATCGCGACCTGCCGCTGGTTTTGATGTCACACAATCCGGACACAAAGGATGAACTACGCTCATTCGAGTGGGATCTCATGCTGAGCGGCCACACGCACGGTGGGCAGCTCCTGCTGCCGATGGTCGGGACACCGTTCGCGCCGGTTTTGGACAAGCGCTACGTGCGCGATTTGCACCGCATCGGAGATCGCTGGCTCTACATCACGGCGGGGGTGGGCTGCCTTCACACGGCCCGGTTCAATTGCAGGCCGGAGATCTCGCTGCTGACGCTGGTCTGAGCCGGAACGATGCAGTTGGTGCGGCGCGATCCGTCCGGAACACAGGCTTCCAGCCTGTGCGGTGGGCAGGCATCATGCCTGCGGCGTCCGCACAGGCTGGAAGCCTGTGTTCCCGCCGCGCTCCCGCAACTGCATCGTTCCGGCTGAGTGGTTCAAGGATGGAGGTGAAAATCCTGCTTCTTAACCTGGGGCCGCCCGGTCATTGATCGGGCATGCGCCCGCTTCTTCTCGCAGCCATTTTTTTGCGGACCTTTTTGCTGTCCGCCGCCGACATCGTTTATCCGCAGACGCGAAAGGACGAGGTTGTGGAGGAGCATTTCGGCGTGAAGGTGAGCGACCCGTATCGCTGGCTGGAGGACGATAATGCCGCCGAGACAAAGGCATGGGTGAAGGCGCAGAACAAGGTCACGTTCGGCTTCCTCGAAGGCATCCCGCAGCGCGTGAAAATCCGGGAGCGCCTTCGGAATCTTTGGAATTACGAACGCTTCGGGGCGCCCATCGAGCGCGGCGGGCGCTACTTTTACACGCACAACTCCGGCTTGCAGAACCAGCGGGTGCTTTATGTCACCGACGCCCTCGACCAGCGGGGCCGCGTCCTGCTCGATGCGAACACGCTCAGCAAGGACGGCACGACTTCGCTCACCGAAATCGAGCCGAGTGACGACGGCAGATTGCTCGTCTATGGCGTGAGCAAGGCGGGGAGCGACTGGCAGGAGTTCCGCGTGCGCGATGTGGCGACGGGCGAGGATCGCGCGGACTTGATTTCGTGGGTGAAGTTCAGCGGGGCGTCGTGGGCGAAGGACGGGGGCGGCTTTTTCTACTCGCGCTACGATGCGCCGAAGGAGGGCGATGCGCTGAAGGGGAAGAACGAATTTCAGAAGCTGTATTTTCACAAGCTCGGCACGAAACAGGACGAGGATGTGCTGGTGTATGAGCGGAAGGATCACGCGGACTGGGGCATCCACGGCGGCGTGACGGACGACGGAAAGTATCTCGTGATGACGATCACGCAGGGTACGGACCCGAAGAACCGCGTGTTTTACAAAGACCTGTCCGCGCCGGATGCAAAGGTCGTCGAGCTGCTCAACGACTTCGATGCGGACTACGGCTTCCTCGACAACGATGGGCCGGTGTTCCTTTTCCGCACGGATCTCGATGCGCCGCGCTACCGCGTGATCGCGATTGATACGCGCGAGCCGGAGCGCGCGAAGTGGAAGGAGATCATCCAGCAGACCGGCGACAAGCTGGACAGCGTGAGCAGCGTGGGCGGGCAGCTCATTTGCGAATACTTGCAGGACGCGAAGAGCGCGCTGAAGTGCTTCGACATGGCGGGCAAGCCGGTGCGCGACATCGCGCTGCCGGGGATCGGGAGCGCGGGTGGCTTCGGCGGGCGGCGAGGGGACAGGGAGACGTTCTATTCGTTCACGAGTTTCACGGTGCCGGGCGCGATCCACCGCTACGACATTGCGACTGGGAGGAGCACGGTGTGGCGGGAGCCGAAGGTGGATTTCGACGGCGCGGGCTATGAGACGAAGCAGGTGTTTATTCAAAGCAAGGACGGGACGAAGGTGCCGATGTTCATCACGCACAAGCGCGGCCTGAAGCTCGACGGCACTGCGCCCACGCTGCTCTACGGCTACGGCGGCTTTAATATTTCGCTGACGCCCGGCTTCAGCGTTGGCCGCGCGGTCTGGCTGGAAATGGGAGGCGTCTATGCCGTGGCGAACCTCCGCGGCGGCGGCGAGTACGGCGCCGAGTGGCACCAGGCCGGGACGAAGTTGCGGAAGCAAAACGTGTTCGACGACTTCATTGCGGCAGCGGAGTTTTTGATCGCGGAGAAATACACGTCGCCCGCGAAGCTTGCGATCCAGGGCGGCAGCAACGGTGGCCTGCTCGTGGGCGCGTGCATGACGCAGCGGCCCGATCTTTTCGCGGCAGCGCTGCCGGGCGTGGGAGTGATGGACATGCTGCGGTTCCACAAGTTCACCATCGGCTGGGCGTGGAAAAGCGATTACGGCAGCAGCGAAAACGCCGGGGAATTCTCCGCGCTCCGCGCGTATTCGCCATACCACAATCTCAAGCCTGGCACGCGCTATCCGGCGACGATGGTCACGACGGCGGATCATGACGATCGCGTGGTGCCCGCGCACAGTTTCAAGTTCGCCGCGCGGTTGCAGGAGTGTCAGGCGAAGGACGGGCCGCCGGTGCTGATCCGGATCGAAACAAGCGCCGGACACGGCGGCGGCACCGCGCTGAACAAAGTGATCGAGGAGACCGCGGACGAGTGGGCCTTCCTCGCGAAGGTGCTGGGGATGGGGCGTGATTAGAATCAGATCCAGCGAGGGGAGCGGACGCGGCTCGCCGATGAAGGCGGGCGGCGTTAAAAATCGGCACCGGTAGGCGCAAGCAACTTTCTTGCGGCAATTCCGGCTGGGACTTATATGGTTTGGCATGCCGCTTCCCACTCGCTCCAGTGCCGAGCCCCCTTCGCTTCCCAGCTCCGCTCGAAAACGCGACTTCCGGTTCACTGGAGACGGGATCAAGTTTCCATCAGGATGCGACAGCATCGGTATCCGGGTGACGATCATGCGAGCGTTCGCGGCGATCTTTTCAGTCTGCTTTCTCGCCGCTCTGATTCCACCATCCGTCGAAGCCCAGACAGCCGGCGGCGCGGCCAGGCCAGGGGGTGCGGAAAAACTGCGGGTGCCGGCGGGGTTCACGGTGGAGGTTGTCGCCGCAGCCCCGATCACGGGGTATCCGATGATGGGTTGTCTCGATGATCGGGGGCGGCTTTTTCTCGCCGAAAGTGACGGACGCAACATGCAGAAGGACGAACTGACCGCAGCCAAGTCGCGGCTCATCCGGCTGCTGGAAGACACGGACGGCGACGGGGTTTTCGACAAGAGCACCATCTTCGCGGATGGCATGATCATGCCGGAAGGAGCCTTGTGGTTTAACAATGCGCTCTACGTGGTGTCCTCGCCTGACCTCTGGAGGCTGGAGGATACCGATGGCGACGGCAAGGCGGACAAACGCGAGAAGATCATCGGCACGTTTCAATTCGATGGCCGCCCGAACCAGCATGGACCGTATGTTGATCCGTGTGGCCGCCTGTATATGTCCGGCGGTGTGTTCGGCTATGATCTCGTGGGCAAGGACGGCACGCGCACCGGGGTCGGGAGCTGCGCCGGTGTTTTCTCCTGCTGGCCCGACGGCACAGGGGTGGAAATCGTCGGCCACGCGGGCATCAATCCCGTCGAAGTGGCCTTCTCACCGGAAGGCGAGATGTTCGGCACCTGCGCAATTTTTGACAATGACGGTGGCCGTCATGATGCGCTGATCCATTGGATTCAAGGCGGCATTGGCCGCCAGCTTTGGGGTGCGCCGCTTTTGAAACAGACCCGGCAGCGATTGCCGGCGCTGAGCCGATGGGGGCAGGTGGCGCCCGCCGGTCTGGCGCGGTACCGGTCGCCGGTTTTTGGCGCGGATTTCACCGGCAGTTATTTCAGTTGCCATTTCAACACGCACAAAGTCGTCCAGACGAAAATCGTCCGCCAAGGCGCCACTTTCACGTCGCAAGACAGCGACTTTCTTGTCTCGGACGACATTGATTTTCACCCGACGGATGTCATCGAGGACGCGGACGGCAGCCTTCTGATCATCAACACGGGAGGGTGGCTGAGCTGGGGCTGTCCGACGTCGAAGATCGCCAAGCCGAACATCCTCGGGGCCGTTTACCGTGTCCGCAAGAACGGTGCGGCAGGCCCCGCGGATCCCCGTGGCAACAAGATTGACTGGGCCGCCATTGCGCCTGAGCAACTCGTGGCGTTGCTGGAAGACCCGCGACCCGCTGTGGAGGACCGCGCCACGGAGACGATGGTGCAACGCGGGGATGCCTCGGTCCCCGTCCTGAAAAAAGAACTCGCCACTTCATCGCGGGAACAAATCCGTCGCAACGCGGTCTGGGTTTGTTCGCGAATCCGCAGCGCCAAGGCCATGGAATGTATTCGCGCCGCCTTTCAAGATGCGGAGGCCAGCGTCCGGCATGCGGCGGCCTACAGCGCGGGAACGCTTGGCGACAAGATGGCCGTGGATGCGCTGATCCGGCTGCTGGCCGATCCGGACCCGTCGTTACGCCGCGGGGCAGCGACCGCGCTGGGACGCATCGGAGACCGGCGTGCCGCCCCTGCGTTGCTGGGGCTGCTCCCGACCGCTGCTGACACCTACCTGCGTCACGCGGTCATTTATGCGCTGATCGAGATCAACGACCCGGATTCGGCGTCGCAACAATTGACCAGTCAGAATCCGCACATCCGCGAGGGCGCGCTGATTGCGTTGGACCAGATGAAGGATGGAAAGCTGCAAGCGGGGCAGGTTCTCGCCTTGCTGAACACCGACCAGCCGACGCTGAGGCAGTCTGCGCTGGAGATTGTCGCGCGACGTCCGGACTGGAAGGCGGAAATCGAAAACAAATTTCACAGCACGTTGCAGAATCACACGCGCACCGCGCAGGATGATGAACTCGTGCAGGTCATCCTGTCGTCGTTTGCCCGCAGCGAGCCGATCCAGAAAGAGGTCGAGTCCGCGCTCCTGTCTGACAAAACGCCGCGCGAGACGCGGATCGCGATTCTAAAGGCGCTGGCGGAGAGTGACCTCCAGGCTCTGCCCGATCGGTTCGTGAAGCCGCTGGGCTCGCTTCTGCGCGGCAGCGACGAGGCATTGCTCGAAAACGCGGTGGATGTCATCCGGCAGAAGGACACTGCCGGGCTTGATGATTCCCTGCTCGAAATCGGAGTTCAGTCATCCCACGGCCTTTCCGTCAGACTCACGGCGCTGATGATCGTGGCGCGGCACTGCGGGGAGCTGAATGACAAGGCATTTCAGTTTCTGACCGGGACGATGAGGGGAGACAATTTGCCAGTTGACCGGATGCTGGCGGCCAATGCCCTGGCCACCGCCTCGTTGACCAGCCAGCAGCTTCTCGAACTCACGGATCTGCTGCGCAATGCGGGGCCTTTGGAATTGCCGGTGCTGATCAGTCGTTTCGAGCGCAATGCCTGGCCGGCCTTCGTCAATGTGGACGTGCAGCCTGGCGGGGGAAGGGTTCATGTCGGGTCCGCCGGCCTTGTGGATGAAAGGCAGGGCCCGACCGCGATCTGGAACGCATGGGATCCGATCGCCACCGCGGGTCGTGTGTCCCTGGTGGCGTCCGATGGCGCACCGACCAGGCTTTCGCTGAGCCCTGTTCGTGGCGCGAAGCTGCTTCCTCACACCAGCGGCCAGTTCGACCGGTTGATGGGGAATTTCGTTTACAACGGACTCCCGGATGGCGGCGGGCCCCATCAATCCTTCATCAACACATTTACGCTGGCCGGACTGCCCGCCGCGGGTCGCTGCGACGTGTGCGTTTATGGTTCGGCGCCTCCGAAAAAACCGAAGCGAGGGGCCGCCGTCACCCTGACCGATGCGCGCGGCAGCCAGACCCGCCAGATCAGCGGACTCGAACCCGAGGATACGCGGTACGAAGTAGGAAAAAGCCACGCCATGTTTACGAACGTGGCACCCCGGGCAGATGGGACGATCGAATTAAACTGGACGGCGCCTCTCCACGACGAAAAGGGAAATTTCGGCATCTTCAACGGGCTGAGCATTGTCATCCCCGAGCCCGATCATGGTCGTGACGCTCCGACAGGTCTTCGCCTCGTCCGATCGCTGGCCGCTTCCAAGGCTCTTGAGAGTCTCTCACCGGATCGCATCGAGCGGCTCATTCATCGCTATCCACCCGAGGTCGCAAAATCTTCCGCAACCTTGCTCGATCGCATGCGTGCCCTGCGACAGGACGAGGCGACACGCCTGGCGGAACTCCTCAAGCAAACGTCCGGCGGTGATGCCGGGCGGGGCAGGTCCGTTTTCTTTGGCAATCGCGCGGTCTGCTCCAATTGCCACACAGCCGAGGGACGGGGCGGAAATGTCGGGCCGGATCTTTCACGAATTGG
The DNA here is from genome assembly GCA_945859965.1 of Opitutus sp. GAS368. Lineage (GTDB taxonomy): Bacteria > Verrucomicrobiota > Verrucomicrobiia > Opitutales > Opitutaceae > CAMAPG01. The sequence goes on from CAMAPG010000001.1 coordinate 50,246, forward strand.
GAAGATCCGCACTGAGCGCGATCTACTGGAATCCATCATCTATCCGAGCGCCACCGTCGTGAACGGGTACGAGCCGTATTCGATCACCACGAAGGCGGGCAAAGTCCTTACGGCCATGATTGGCCGGCAAAACTCACGCACCATCTATCTCCGGCAGCCGGACACGCCCGACATCCGCATGGATCGCAGCGAAATCGAGGGCATGAATCGAGTCCCGATCAGCCTCATGCCTCAAGGGCTGGAAAAAGTGATCAGTAGCGAAGAGTTGCGTGACCTGATCGCGTATCTCAAGTCGTTGGAGTGAGCAGTGCGCCCAACCCAAAAAACGGCAACTGAGCGGGAGAGGGGGCGGCGCGGTCGGTGGATCGCGTGGCGCGCAACTCGGGATGGCGGCGTTTTCTAAAACGCGAGGGCTGATTTTTGCGGGGAAGCGGATCCGTGCGCGCACACAGGCCGACCCCGCTCGCCATACTACTTCTTCTTCGCGTCTTCCCTCTTTTTGCGCTCGGCCTCTTCGTTTTTCTTTCTTTCAGCCTCCTGCCTCTTCTTCTCAGCCTCCTGCCTCGCCCCTTCGGCCTTTTCCTTCTCGGCTTTTTCCCTAGCCTCGCGAGCTGCTTTTTCACTGGCTTCGCGCGCGGCCTTGGCCCTTGCCTCCTGATCGGCCCTTTCCTTTGCTTCGCGAGCATGTTGCTCGGACTTTAACCTGGCGGCGAGGTCTGCCTTTTCCTTCTCAGACTTGGCCCGCGCCTCCTGGTCGGCCTTCTCCTTTGCTTCGCGGGCTGCTTTTTCACTGGCTTCGCGCGCGGCTTTGGCCCGCGCTTCCTGATCGGCCCTCTCCTTTGCTTCGCGAGCCTGTTGCTCGGACTTTAACCGGGCGGCGAGGTCTGCCTTTTCCCTCTCAGACTTGGCCCGCGCCTCCTGGTCGGCCTTCTCCTTTGCTTCGCGAGCTGCTTTTTCACTGGCTTCGCGCGCGGCCTTGGCCCTCGCCTCTTGATCGGCCCTTTCCTTTACTTCGCGAGCCTGTTGCTCGGACTTTAACCTGGCGGCGAGGTCTGCCTTTTCCTTCTCAGACTTGGCCCTCGCTTCCTGGTCGGCCTTCTCCTTTGCTTCGCGGGCTGCTTTTTCACTGGCTTCGCGCGCGGCCTTGGCCCTCGCCTCCTGATCGGCCCTTTCCTTTGCTTCGCGAGCCTGTTGCTCGGACTTCAATCTGGCGGCGAGGTCTGTTTTTTCACGGGCCTCCCGGTCAAGCTGCTCTCTTGCAGCGCGGCGATCCTGCTCGTCGCGCTGTCGCTGATCCTGCGCGGCTTGCTCGCGCGCCCGCTTCTGCCGCCACTCCAACTCTAACCGCTCCTTTTCAATCAGCGCCAGACGTGCATTCAGCAAAGCGGTTTGTTGCGCTTGCTCTTGTTCGAGTTTCGTCAGCCGCCCGCGCTCCGCCCGCAATTGCTGTTCGAAGGCCGTGCGTTCCTGCTCCGATTGCTGCCGCTCTTGCTGGGCATCAATCTCGGCCAGTCGCGCCCTCTGCTGCGCCAACATGCGGTCACGTTCCGCCAACTGCCGCTGCATTTCCGCCTGACGCACCATCTCTTCAGCCTGCAATCGCCCCTGTTCTGGATTGGAAACGACAGGGTCCCTGGGATTGACAACGATCCTGCCATCATTGCCGGGCGTTTCCCGCTGCGGCGTCTTGACCGGTGGCACGTTGAGCACCGGGGGCTTGGAAACTTTTTTCTCCGACGCTGAAGTCGGTCTGCCCGCGAGACCCTCCTTGTCGGCATCATTGGCAGGAGCGGTGGATGACGGTTTGTCGCAACCGGCAAAAAGCAAACAGACCGCGACTGCCAGGAATTTGGTTTTCATCGGTTTGGTTGTTCAGGGCATCCGACCGGAGTTGCGGCGCGATTATTCAACGCGGACATGGCCGGGAAAAAATCGTTGGATCCCAGCAGCTCGACTCCCAGGAATTTACTTTCGCGCCCGCCGCACCGGAAACGGTCAGAACCGCGACGGGCGTCGAGAAAGGGGGATTCCGATGGGGGAGACTCGTTTGTGGTGAGATTCATCCGTTGCGGTGACGGTGGCGAGTGTGGACCTCCGTTCCGCATTGCCAAGCTGTTTTCGGCAGCGGTTTTGAAGGGAGCAGGAAACTTCAGGCTGTAGGTGAGGGCACAGGCGTGGCACCAATCGCTTCACTCGCCATCAAGGACCAGGATGGAGCCGTCTTCGCGGGAATCTCGACCGGTTGGCCTGAGGCGTGGCGTTGGTCATCCTCGCGAAGGTGCTGGGGATGCAGGGCTGGTAGCGGTGCTCGACTAAATGGGGCGCGCCGTTACAAAGCGCGCGACATGCTTTCTGTCGTCATCCCGCTTTTTAACGAGGAGGAAAATATCGCGCCTTTGCAGGAGGAACTCGCCGCCGCGCTTGCGGGCAGGGATTACGAACTGGTGCTCGTGGATGATTGCTCGACGGACAAGACGCTGGAGCGCATCAAGCGCGGGCCGGGGGTGAGGGTGATCGCGTTTGAGAAAAATACAGGGCAGAGCGCGGCGATGTATGCCGGGATCAACGCGGCGAAGGGCGACACAATCGTGCTGCTCGATGGCGACCGGCAGAATGATCCCGCGGACATTCCGCGGATGCTTGCGAAGCTGGACGAAGGTTTCGATCTTGTGTGCGGCTGGCGCGTGAAGCGGCAGGATAATTTCTCGAAGCGCATCAGCAGCAGGATCGCGAATTTCGTGCGCAGCCGGTTCACGAAGGACGGTGTGCATGACACGGGTTGCTCGCTGAAGGTGATGAGGACGCAGTGCCGGGAGGCGCTGTTCCTGTTTCGCGGGATGCACCGGTTCATCCCTGCGCTGGTGAAAGGGCTGGGCTATCGCGTGACGGAGATGCCGACGAATCACCGCCCTCGCGTGGCGGGCGTGAGCAAATACGGATTCGGCAGCCGCGCCTGGAAGGCAACGTGCGACATGTTCGCGGTGCGCTGGTTCCTGTCGCGGCAATTGCAGGTGCGAGTGCGGCGGGAGGGCTGATCCTACGGGACGACCGTGACCTCGATGCGGTAGAAACGCTTTGTGCTGTCATTCGGCAGCGTGCCGGTGACGGTGCCATCGTCGGTCCACATCATCGCTGCACCCGTGCCGGTGGCGGCTGCGGAACCTGCCTGCCACGAGAGCAGATCGTGGCTGTACATCACGCGATAGCTGCGGCCGATGCTCGTGGGGAATGTCACGGTGGCTGTTCCCGCGGGGCTATTATATGTCGTGCTGAAAGCGTAGCGATCCGGGATGCCGGGGGTTGTCGCGAAGATGAATTCCCTGAGGTTCGAGTCGCCGTCGCCGTCACTGTCCAGCGCGGCATCGGCGGCGTTGTGGCGGTTGAGGCCGTTGGCGATTTCGTAATCGTCCGGGATGCCGTCGGAGTCGCTGTCGGCGGCGCCCTGCTTGATGATGGTGAAGGTGTCCGGGGTGCTGCTGTTTTCGCGGAGAAAGGTGGCATCGAGTCGCGTGCCGTTCACATCGAGGACGAGGGATCCGAGATTATTCAGGGAAAAGTAGTGTGCAGGGTGGTTGAGGGATGTGCAGGTGACCTGCCCCGCGGAGCCGGCCACGGCATACACTGCGCCGAAATGATCGCGCGGGCCGGTGAGCGGTTTGATGTAGGCGCCGTTGCCTGCCGGACGCCCATCGCCCGCGTTCTTTTTCATCGCCGGGACGAGTGTCGTGGAGAGGCCGTAGTGGCCGTCGAGCAGGTAGGATCGCTCATAGCAATGGCTGTGGCCGCTGAGCACGAGATCCACGCCGCCAGCTTCGAGGATGGGCAGGAAGTTCTGCCGCATCTGGATCAGGGAACCCAGGCTGTCGGTGGAGCTGTCGGAATCGTGGTCGCGTTTGGAGTACGGCGGGTGATGAAAAAAGCAGATGATCCATGTCGCAGTGGTGCTGGCGAGATCGGTTCGCAGCCAGGCCGCCATGGAGCCATCCTCGTTGATGCCAGCGGTGGCCGGATTGTCCACCGCGCGGCTGGAAGTCATCGAATCGAGGGCGATGAAGTGGATATTTCCGTAGTCAAACGAGTAGTAATGCTCGGTTCCTGATGCCACGCCGCCGCACTCCCCGGCCGTGGGCAAGGAGTAGATGTCGAAGTAGGGATAAGCCGGGGAATTGATGATGGCACTTTCGGTTTCATGGTTTCCGATGCAGGACCAGAAGGGCGTCCTGCTCAGCATGGTGGGATAGATGTCGAACACGGCTGCTTGATACTCGCTGTCCGTGCCCGAATTGTAGGCGTTGTCGCCGAGTTGAAGGACGAGGCTCGGCGTGTTCGCCTGTGTCCAGTTGTAGAAGGCATCGCGCACTGCGCGCTGATCGTCGTTTGCCTTGCCCGCATCGCCCAGTACCCAGATCCGGGTGTTCACCGAAGTCCCGGTCGCTGGTGGTGTCTTGAAAGTGTAATTCGCACCGCTCGCGAGCGTGTCCGTCGCGGAGCCTGCGCTGTAATAGTAGGTCGTGTTGGGCGTGAGGCCTGTGAGCGTGACGACATGATCGAATGGCGAGACCGGGATCACACTTTCATCCGCGGTCTGGTTCAAGTCCGCGATGTCTGTCCCGAACCGGACCCGCCCCAGCGTGCTCCGCGTGCTGCGCCAACGGACCGTCATCGTCGTTGGTGTGGCCTTTTGCAGATAGGGGCCCCGCGTCAATGTCCCGGAGCCGGGTGCCACCGTGACATCAATCGCCGATGACGTGGCGGTGCCGTTAGCCACCGCCGTGAGGGTGTGGCTCCCCGCCGCCGCCGCATTCCAAGTGTAACTGTACGGGCTGGTGTTGTCGGTCCCCAGCAAGGCAGGTCCGTCGTAAAATGACACGCTGCTGATTGTCCCGCTGCCTGTGGCTGCGATGGCGTTGATCGTAAAGTCGCTACCGATCGTTGCCCCATTCGCCGGACTTGTGATGCTGACAACCGGACCCGCAAATGGGGTGAAGCTGACGTTGTCAATCGTGTAGTCGCCGTCGGGGCTCGTGCCGTTGTCATCCGCCCATACGAGGTAGAGGCTTCCCCCGTCCGCCCAATTCAGCGCCGTCAAGTAGATGCTGATGCCTGCCGTGCTTCCGGCAGTGCTGAGCAGGTAGTCCCCCGCGGCTGTCCAACTGCCCGCCGAGCCCGTCTTGCTCCAGTACACCCGGTGCCCCTTGATCCACTCTGCCGGCGTGACCGACGCCAGGCCGAGCGTGTAAGAAACGGCGAGCGTGTCCAGAGTCCCGCTTGAGGTATTCCGCAACGGTGCCATCAGCAGCGTCACCTTGTTTCCGTTCGGCTGAGTCCCGAGTTTTTTGTCGCCCGAGCGCCAGTATGCATTCGCTGCCGTCCCGCTGCCAGCCTGCGAACTGATTGCCGTGTTGATGTTGCCAGCGGCAATGCCGTTCATGACGGAGTCAATGCCCGCGGCATCCACCACCTCCGTCGTCCCCCCGGCTACACTCAGCGTCGCCCACTGCCTCGCGGCTGCGAGCGTTTCAAAAGTCAGCGTCCCGCTGCCGGTCGGCCCGACGGAAATGGGGGACTGCACGGTGACAGTCACTGCCGCGGACGTGACCGATGCAGCGGCGGAATCCCGAGCCACAGCCGAAAGCGTGTGGTTGCCCAGCGTGCCGGGACTCCAGGAGAACTGGAATGGCGAAGCCGTGTCGCTGCCGAGCAAGATGGCGCCGTCGTAAAAGTCCACCTGGGTGACCGGTCCCTCGGCATCGGTCGCACTGGCGACGATCAAGGCGGGAAAACCCTGTGTGGCCTGACTCCCATTGGCGGGGCTTGTAATCGAAACTGTCGGAGGAAGGTCGGCAGCGGTGACATTGATGATCGCCGATGTGGTCGTGTTCGCGTTGTTGTCGGTCGCCACCGCAGTCAATTGATGAGGCCCTGCCACGGCTCCGGGCCTGATAAAGCTGTAGGGACTCGTCACATCCTCACCCAGAAGGATTCCGTCCTCGAAAAATCGCACCTTGCTCACCGAACCCTCGTCCACTGCAACCGCGGTGATGGTGTAATTCGCGATACTCACCATCGCACTGGCGGCAGGGCTTGAGATGTAAATCTCCGGCGGGCCCGGTATCGCCGGCGCAAACGCCGCGATGGACTGGGCCTTCCGGCTTGTGCCCGTGGTGGTCCATGTGTCCGTGGTCAATCCGGCGACAGCCACCTCGCGAGTGGCGCACGCTGCCATCATATTCACGCTTCCTCCTTGCTCCCACCGCTCCACCATGCCGCTTGCTGTTGGGGTGAAAGTAACGGCGCCATCTCCATTATTGACGACATCCACCAGCCACGCGCCGTTGGTCAGCGTCGTAATCCCCAGGGAATACGTCCCGCCAGAACCGGCGGCATCGGCAATCGCCACCGCCTCGGGGGCGGATTGGGCGACACCGAACAGCGACACGGATCCGCACGCGGCCCCGCTCCCACTGCTGACAGCCGGGCTGAGCGTCACGGTGATCATTCCTGCCCCCACTCTGGGCGCGGCCAGGAACCACAACTCGGTGGTGTTGAATGGTGTTCCTTGCACGGCACGGCTGCCCGTCACCTTCGTGAACACCTGCGTACCGAAGGTTACGCCGGTTGCGGCTGAATCCGTGGTGCTTTCCGTCGTAACGCCCACCACCAGCATGCGATTGGCGCCAAGTCCCACCGTGTGCGACCATGCAACACTCGTAACCCCGGCCCCGCCCGTCACACCGCCCGATGCCGCCGCGTCAAACGTGATCGCCGCCGGGGACGTGAAGGCGCCGAACGCAAGTATCGTTGCGAGGAGAGGCAGCAAACGCAGTGGCGCGATCAAACCTCCAATGCCGGGGAGATGGCGCATCCAGCGGATGGTTCCGGCGGCGATGTGCTGGATGCTCGTTCTCATGATGGCGTGCTGAAATTCGGCATGGATTCTATTCGCGGGGCGGGGCATTCGGGATGGGAGCGGCCTGCGTGGTCAGCTCGGATTTGAGTGTGCCATTTGCACTGTCGAGGGCGGCGAGTGCGCGCCGCGAGTCCTCCATGATTTTGATCATCGCGTGCGAACCGCGCGCGGGGAAGGGGAGGGCGTTCAAGTGATCGAGGAGCGCCTGCCACGCGGCGCGCGAATCCGCGATCCGGCCCGCTTGCGCGAGGACGGATGCCCGGCGGGCCATCCACGGCTCCGGGCGCGGCGCGGACTTCTGCATGACTTCCACCCGGCGCAGCGCGGCGTCGTAGTCCTTGCCTGCGATCTCCAACTCCACGAGACGCAGGACGAGGGAAGGCAAGTGTCCCAATTTCTCAATGCCCATCTCCAGCACCTGCACGGCTTGCTTTGCAGAGCCCTCCGCAGCCAGGGCCCCGGCTGTCTCGCAGAGAAGATCGGGCTCCAGCGTGGGCGCGCGTCCCAGCGCCTCGCGGAACCCTGCTGCCGCATCGGCAGCGCGGTTCAATTTCGACAAGGCCCGGGCGCGATAGAGGCTTGCCTGGAAGTGTTCAGGCTGGCGGCTGAGAAACCGCTCCAGCACCGGCAGTGCAGCCTTTGCATTTCCGGATTCCAGCAGGATGCGCCCATGCAAAAAGTCGGTGTCAATGGACGGATCCAGTTGCTTCGCCCTGTCGCAATCCGAGAGCGCAGCCGGCCAGTCGGCGTGCTGGCGGCAGAGTTCGGCACGTTGCAGGTGCAGGCCCGCGTTGTGGGGCTGCGCTGCGATTTGCAGGGTGATCCCGGCGATCCGCTCATGCAGATCCCCGTGCCCAAAGGCCCACCCGCCCGCAAACAACCATGCTGCAAGGCAGGTCTGGCGTATGGAAATGCGGATGGTTTTCACAGGTGAAGCTGCACAGGTTGACATGCCCGGGATCAGCACGAGGGCTGCGTTGATCGCCGGCGGTCGTAATACCAAGCAGGCCCACGACTAAGGCTGATATTCCATCAAGCGCAAGGCCCCAAATCACAATGGCCGTCCCGCATTCCGGTGTTCGTGCTGGCATCGCGCTTCTGCGCCTGCTGGTCCCGCGCGTGGCGGGAGGGCTGATCCTACGGGATGACCGTGACTTCGATGCGGTAGAAACGCTTCGTACTCCCCGTCAGCAGAGAGCCGGTGACGGTGCCGTCGTCGGTCCACATCATCGCTGCACCGGTGCCGGCGACGGCTGTGGAACCTGCCTGCCACGAGAGCAAATCGTGGCTGTACATCACGCGATAGCTGCGGCCGATGCTCGTGGGGAATGTCACGGTGGCTGTTCCCGCGGCGTTATTATATGTCGTGCTGAAAGCGTAGCGGTCCGGGATGCCGGGGGTTGTCGCGAAGATGAATTCCCTGAGATTGGACTCGCCGTCAAAATCGCTGTCGAGCGCGGCATCGGCGGCGTTGAGGCGGTTGAGGCCGTTGGCGATTTCGTAATCGTCCGGGATGCCGTCGGAGTCGCTGTCGGAGTCGCCCTGCTTGATGATGGTGAAGGTGTCCGGGGTGGCTCCGGTGCTCCTCACGAACGTGGCATCGAGCCGCGTGCCGTTCACATCGAGGACGAGGGATCCGAGGTTATTCAGGGAAATGTAGTGTGCGGGGTGGTTGAGGGTTCCACCGGTGGCGTGTCCCGCGGAGCCGGCCACGGCATACACCGCACCGAAATGATCACGCGGGCCGGTGAGCGGTTTGATGTAGGCGCCGTTGCCTGCCGGTCGCCCATCGCCCGCGTTCTTTTTCATCGCCGGGACGAGTGTCGTGGAGAGGCCGTAGTGGCCGTCGAGCAGAAAGGAGCGCTCGTAGCAATGGCTGTGGCCGTTGAGCACGAGATCCACGCCGCCCGCCTCGAGGATGGGCAGGAAGTTCTGCCGCATCTGGACCATGGCACCCGCGCTGTCGGTGGAACTGTCGGAATTGTGCGAGCCTTTGGTGTACGGCGGGTGATGGAAAAAGCAGATGATCCATGTCGCGGTGGTGCTGGCGAGATCGGTCCGCAGCCATGCGGCCATAGCGCCATCCTCATTGGTGCCAGCAGTGGCCGGATTGTCCACCGCGCGGCTGGAGGTCATCGAATCGAGGGCGATGAAGTGGATATTTCCGTGGTCGAACGAGTAGTAATGCTCGGTCCCTGATGCCACGCCGCCGCTCTCCCCGGCCGTGGGCAAGGAGTAGATGTCGAAGTAGGGATAGGCCGGGGCATTGATGACGGCCTGATCGGTTTCATGGTTTCCGAGGCAGGACCAGAAGGGCGTTTTTCTCAACATCGTCGGGTACTCATCGAATACTGCCACTTGGTATTCGCTGTCAGTGCCCGAATCGTAGGCGTTGTCGCCGAGTTGGAGGACGAGATTGGGTGTGCGTGCTCCGGTCCATGTGTAGAAAGCATCGCGCACAGCGTCCTGGTTTGCATCGCCTTTCCTGCCTGCATCGCCCAGCACCCAGATCCGCGTGTTCAACACGGCCCCGGGCACTGGCGGGGTTGTGAAGGTGTAGTCTGCGCCGCTTGCGAGCGTGTCGGCTGCGGACCCGATGCTGTAAAAGTAGGTCGTGTTGGGCGTGAGGCCGGTGAGGGTGACGACATGATCGAATGGCGAGACAGGGATCACACTTTCATCCACGGTCTGGTTCAAGTCCGCGATGTCTGTTCCGAACCGAACCCGCCCCAGCGTGCTCAGCGTGCTGCGCCAACGGATCGTCATCGTCGTCGGCGCGGCCTTTTGCAGATAGGGGCCCCGCGTCAATGTCCCGGAGCCGGATGCCACCGTGACATCAATCGCCGATGACGTGGCGGTGGCGTTGTTGCTGTCCGTAGCCACCGCCGTGAGGGTGTGGCTGCCCGCAGACGCCGCATTCCAAGTGTAGCTGTACGGGCTGGTATTGTCGGTCCCGAGCAAATCAACTCCGTCGTAAAATGACACGCTGCTGATTGTCCCGCCGCCCGACGCTGCGATGGCGTTGATCGTGAAGTCGGTGCCGATGGTTGCCGCATTCGCCGGACTTGTGATGCTGACGACCGGGCCCGCAAAGGGGGTGAAGCTGATGTCGTCAATCGTGTAGTCGCCGTCGGGACTCAGGCCGTTGTCATCCGCCCATACGACGTAGAGGCTTCCCCCGTCCGCCCAATTCAACGCCGTCAAATAGATGCTGATGCTTGCCGTGCTTCCGGCAGTGCTGAGCAGGTAGTCCCCCACGGTCGTCCAACTGCCAGCCTCGCCCGTCTTGCTCCAGTACACCCGGTGCCCCTTGATCCACTCAGCCGGCGTGACCGACGCCAGGCCGAGCGTGTAGGAAACGGCGAGGGTGTCCAGATTGCCTCCTGAGGCATTTTGCAACGGAGCCATCAGCAGCGTCACCTTGTTCCCGGTCGGCTGAGTCCCGATTTTCTTATCCCCGGAGCGCCAGTAGGCGTTTCCCGAGGTCCCGCTGCCAGTTTTCGAGCCGAGCACCCGGTTGATGTTGCCAGCGGAAATGCCGGTCATCACGGAGTCAATGCCCACAGCATCCACCACATCCGTCGAATCTCCGGCGACACTCAGCGTGGACCATTGATTCGCGGCCGACAGCGTTTCAAGAGTCAGCGTCCCGCTGCCAGTCGGCCCGACGGCAATGGGGGACTGCACGGTGACAGTCACTGCCGCGGACGTGACCGATGCACCGGCGGAATCCCAAGCCACAGCCGCCAGCGTGTGGTCGCCCAGCGTCCCCGGAATCCAGGAGAACTGAAATGGCGAATCTGTATCGCTGCCGAGCAAGATGGCACCGTCGTAAAAGTCCACACGGGTGACCGGCCCCTCGGCATCGGTCGCACTGGCGACGATCAAGGCGGGAAAACCCAGTGCGGTCTGGCTCCCACTGGCGTGGCTTGTAATCGAAACTGTCGGCGGAAGGTCGGCAGCAGTGATTTCGACAGTCGCCGATGTGCTCGTGTTCGCGTTGTTGTCCGTCGCCACCGCAGTCAATTGATGAGGCCCTGGCGCGGCTCCGAACCTGATAAAGCTGTAGGGACTCGTCACATCCTCTCCCAGGAGGATCCCGTCCTCGAAAAATTCCACCTTGCTTACCGAACCTTCGTCCACTGCAACCGCGGTGATGGTGTAATTCGCGATACTCACCATCGCACTGGCGGCAGGGCTTGAGATGTAAATCTCCGGCGGGCCCGGGGTCGCCGGCGCGAACACCGCGATGGACTGGGCCTTCCGGCTTGTGCCCGTGGTGGTCCATGTGTCCGTGGCCAGTCCGGCGACAGCCACCTCACGAGTGGCGCACGCTGCCATCATATTCCCGCCGCCGCCTTGCTCCCACCGCTCCACCATGTCGGTTGCTGTCGGGGTGAACGTGGTAGAAGTAGTGCTTCCGGTTCCATTGTTGACGACATCCACCAGCCACGCGCCGGCGGTCAGGGTCGTGATCCCCAACGAATACGTCCCGCCAGAACCTGCGGCATTGGCAATCGCCACCGCCTCGGGGGCGGATTGGGCGACACCGAACAGCGATACAGATCCGCACGCGGCCCCGTTCCCACTGCTGACAGCCGGGCTGAGCGTCACGGTGATTGTTCCAGCCCCCACACTGGGCGCAGCCAGGAACCACAGTTCGGTGGCATTGAAGGAAGTTGTTCCTTCAACCGCGCGGCTGCCCGTCACCTTCGTGAACGCCTGCGTGCCGAACGTCACGCCGGTTGCGAACGAATCCGTGGTGCTTTCCGTCGTAACGCCCACCACCAGCATGCGATTGGCGCCAAGTCCCACCGTGTGCTGCCATGCAACACTCGCAACCCCGGTCCCGCCCGCCACGCCGCCCGATGCCGCCGCGTCAAACATGATCGCCGCCGGGGACGTGAAGGCGCCGAATGCGAACATCGTTGCGAGGAGAGGCAGCAGACGCAGTGGCGCGATCAAACCTCCAATGCCGGGGAGAAGGCGCATCCAGTGGATGGTTCCGGCGGCGATGTGCTGGATGCTCGTTCTCATGATGGCGTGCTGAAATTCGGCATGGATTCTATTCGCGGGGCGGGGCATTCGGGATGGGAGCGG
>CAMAPG010000002.1 GCA_945859965.1 Opitutus sp. GAS368
CGCCGGTCGCGGTGACATCGAGGTAGTGCGGCGGGAAGGGATACGGCCGGGAATTTGTTGCGGAGCCGCGGGATGATGAGCGTCTCCGAAGGGTTTGCCTCGATAGTCGCTAGGAATCGATGAAGCGGTGCGCTGCATCGATTGGCACCCCGAATGGGCAGAACAACCCGGCGAGCCCGAAGCAGATGACCGAGAGAAAAAACCCGGAAATTTGCATTGTGGGGAGGAGGGAAGCTTATGGCCCGCGACTGTACTTCTCTTTGAATTCGGCGTCGGCCGCCGCTTTGCCCCAAACCCAGCCGGTCGAGGAGTCGGAGGCGGAGGGCATGTTGTAGCGGGCGGCAGCCTCTTGTTGCGCTTGCAGCAAGGATGCGTTGGGAGGCCCACCCATTTTCTGGAGCTATTCAGAGCGACGAATGACGTAGTCGTTGTAGCCCGAAGGCCTGAGACCGGGGCGGTAAACGGTGACCGGTTTCGCGGGCGAACCACAACCGCCAGCCACCGCTGCGCAGGCGAGACATAGGGCCAGCCGGATCGTGGCGCCAACGTACGGGTTAGCGGTGGCATGGCAAGCGGCGAGCTGGCACACTTGCAGGCCGAAAACCAACGACTGCGTGGGAGACAGATTCCTCCGGCGGAACTGGAAAGTCTTCGGGCGGACCATGCGGCGTTGCTGCGGATGCGAGCGGAACTGAATGCGCTGAAATTTTTGTGACTAACGGCGGACGGAGAGGCGCTCTTTTTGGCGGCCCGTGGCGTCGAAGTTGGCTGGGTCGAGCCAGCGGAGAAAACCGGTCTGAAGGGCGGGCCATTCCGCTTCGGTGATCGAATACCACGCGGTGTCGCGCGAACGGCCATTCTGAATGACGGCATTGCGAAAAATGCCTTCGAAGGAAAAACCGAGGCGCTCCGCCGCGGCGCGGGAGGCGGCGTTCAGGAGATTGCATTTCCACACGGTGCGCCGGTAGCCGAGGCTGAAGGCGCGCTCTATCATGAGAAACATCGCCTCGGTTGCCGCCGGCTTGCGCTGGAGCAAGGGCGAGTAGGCGAGGTGGCCTATCTCGATAGCGCCGTTGGCGGGATCGATATTCAGGTACGCGGCCACGCCGCCGGGCTGGCCGGTGGAGCGATCGATGAGGGCGTAGAAGAGTGTGGTGGGGTCACGTAATGTTTCCTCGATCCACCGATAGTAGTCGTCGAAGGACGAAAAAGGCCCGTAAGGGAGGTAAGTCCAGTTCCGGCCTTCCGCATCGAGGGTGTTCACTTCCCACAGCGATTTCCCGTGGCGCGCCGCGTCGAGGGCCTCGAGACGGTAAAAGCGGCCATCCAGCGGCTCGCATCGCGGAAAGGGCGCGGCTTTCCAAGTCGGCACCACCCATCCGATGGGCTGGCCGAGATGATTGAAGTCGTGAGGTATGGGGCGGGTTGGATTCACATGAGCCTGGCTGGGAAATGCAATGCGCAGCCATGTCATAGCCCGCGGCTGAAGGAAATGGGTGGTTTTTCAGTCTGGTGGGCGGGGTCCGGCAAAAGGAGCATTGACAAGGAGGGGCTCCGCTTTGTCTTTTCCTCCCTCTTTGTGGGGCGCAGACGCCTCCCAAGCCACTGCCCGGTAGCTCAGTGGCAGAGCAGGTGACTGTTAATCACTTGGTCGCTGGTTCGATCCCAGCCCGGGCAGCCATTTTTACGGTCGGTTGAGAGGGGAAGACAATCCCTTCGGCTGGCATTGGTAAAAATGCCCACGGCGTCAAAGTTTTGGTTGCCTTCGATCGGTCCGGCCGTATGACCTGATCCTCTTTTCCACTACGCCTGCCTCCAATTCCGGGGTGACAGGGGGAACGAAAACCATGAAACAACCGCATAAACTCAACGTTACGCCGCGCGCCCAGACAGGCCGCAGCGCCTCCCGTCGGCTCCGCAAGGCCAATCAAGTCCCGGCCATCCTTTACGGAAAGCACACGAAGCCGGAGAGCCTCACGATCGATGGCCCGGAATTTACCCGCCTGATCAAGGCTGTGGCCGGTTCCGCCACGCTGGTTGAACTCACTCGCAAGGACAAGGCCGACAAGGCTTTATCATTCTTCCAGGAGGTTCAGCGCGATCCCATTACCGACAAATATCTCCACGTCGACCTTCGCGAAGTAAAGGCGGACGAGAAGTTCGAAATCCGCGTCAACCTGCACCTCGCCGGTGAGTCGTTTGGCGTGAAGAACCAGAGCGGCGTGTTGGAAACGCCCACCTATGCGGTGCGCATCCGCTGCCTGCCGAAGGATCTCCCTCCTTTTATCGAAGTCGATGTCACGGAGCTCAAGGTCGGCGAAACCATTCACGTGGGTGAGCTGAAGCAGATCCCCGGAGTCGATTTTCTCGACGATAAGTCCCAGCCCGTCGTTTCGTGCGTCGAGCCGGTGGCCGAAATCGTCACCGAAGCCCCGGTGGCCGCTGCCGCCACGGCCGAAGGCGCCGCCGCCGCTCCAGCTGCTGGTGCTGCCGCTCCCACCGCCGATGGCAAAGCCGCCCCTGCCGCCGACGGCAAGGCCGCCGCTCCTGCCGCCGCTGGCGACAAGAAGGCCGCCGCTCCGGCTGCGGGCGACAAGAAGCCCGCTGCACCCGCCAAGAAGTAAGTTTTTCCCCGGACCGGCCCGCCGCTTGACCCGGCTGGCCGGTCCGATTGTTCTTTGAGTCATGTCCATCTCGCTCGTTGCCGGTCTCGGCAACCCGGGCCGTGATTACGCCGATACCCGCCATAACCTGGGCTGGGTCGTAATCGACGCCCTGGCCCGCCGTCAGGGACTTTCCTGGCAAAAGGAGCGCCGCTTCGACGCCGAAGTCGCCCGCTGGGACTACGCGCCTGGCCAGACCCGCTGGTTGGTGAAGCCGCTGTCGTTTATGAACGACAGTGGAGTCCCGCTCCGGTCGTTCGCCAGTTTTCACAAGATTCCGACGTCCGCGATCCTCGCCGTTTACGACGAAATCGCGATCGACCTCGGCCGCGTGAAGATTTCTGTCACCGGCAGCGCCGGCGGCCACAACGGCGTCGCTAGTCTGCTGGAGCATCTCGGTGACGGATTTATCCGCTACCGGGTTGGAATCGGCCCGAAGGAGCCGGTGGAGATGGACCTCAAGGATTTCGTTTTAGGAAAATTTTCGCCCGCTCAACTCAAAATCATCGACCAGACCCTAGATTCCACTCTCCAAGGCCTCGCATTGCTCCTCGAAAGCGGTGTTGCCCGGGCCATGAACCTCCTCAATCGTAGAGCTCAAAATGAACCCGACCAAACGTAACTACCGCGCGACCTTCATCCTCGATAATCGCGGCAAGGAAGATTCCATCGACCAGATCATCGAGGGCGTGAAAAAAGACATCTCGGCCGTGCAGGGCGAGGTCACCTCCGTCGAAAACATCGGCAAGAAGGACTTCATCCGCGTCACCGACCGGAAGTTCACCGGCGCTGCCTACGTGCACATGGCCTTCTCTGCTCCCGCCGAGGGCCCGGCCCAGCTCAAGGAACGTCTCCGCCTCAACAGCAGCGTCTACCGCACCTTCGTCCAGAGCGCCTGAGCGCCGGACCGCTGCGCCACCCCATGGCCTACCTCAACAAAGTCTTCCTCATCGGCAACCTGACGCGCGATCCCGAACTGCGGGTTACGCCCAAGGGCACGGCCATCTGTCAGTTTGGCATCGCGGTGAACCGTCAATTCAAGGACGAGTCTGGCGCGACCCGGGATGAGACGACGTTTGTGGACATCGAGGCGTGGGGCAAGCAGGGCGAGCTCGTTTCCAAGTACCTTTCGAAGGGCAGCCTCGCGATGGTCGAGGGCCGCCTGAAGTTCGACCAGTGGGAGGACAAGACCAGCGGCCAGAAACGCAGCAAGCTTAAGGTCGTCCTCGATAACGTCCAGTTTCTCTCCACCCGCGGCGGCGCGGCGGGTGGCGGTGGCGGTGGAGCCGCTCCCGACGAGGCCGGCGAAGCGCCTTCGCCCGAGCGTCATGCTCCCCCGGCCCGCGGCGCCAAACCGGCGGCGGCGGCCGAGACCGTCGACGAAGACGTGCCGTTTTGAGCGCGGACCTGTCTCCTTAAGCCTACCGCTTACATCTCTTAAAACTTACAACTAAATCCTCCCATGGCCTACAATGAAGTTCTGCTCGTCAAACCCGTCGATGGTCTCGGCGGCGAAGGCGACCAAGTCAAAGTCCGCGCCGGTTACGCGCGCAATTATCTCCTTCCCCGCAGCATCGCGGTGCCGGTGACCACCGCCAATCGCAAGCAGGTCGAGGCGCTGAAGAAGCGTCGCGGCGAGCGCGAAGCGCATGAGCTCAACGGCGCGCAGGAGCTCGCCAAGAAGCTCGAGAAGACCGGTCTCGCATTCGCCGTGAAGACGGGCGAGGGCGGCAAGATGTTCGGCGCGATCACCGCCACCGACATCCACGACAAACTCGTGGCGGCCGGGATCGACGTGGAAAAGCGCCGCATCCACCTGCACACGCCGGTCAAGACGATCGGCAAGCACACCGTGAAGGTGAAGCTGCACTCCGATGTGACCGTCGAACTCAATTTCGACGTTGTCTCGGAGAATCCGATCGTCGCCTCCGAGGAGAAGAAATAATCTCGCGGCGACCCTTTTGCGCGAGCCGCGTCCCCGGGGCGCGGCTTTTGCGTTTGGGGCGCGCGGTTGTGAGTTAAGCGAGAATAACTCCGCATTGCCTTCTTTCGCTTCGCCCGCTCGCATTTCCTCTTTCCTTTGAATGGCTGAAGCCGTCGCTACCTTCCCCTCCACCCGTCGTTCCGACGGGGCGCCCGCGGTCTTCACCGGCCGCACGGCACCGCATAGCGTCGAAGCGGAAGAGTATTTGCTCTCCTGCTGCCTGTTGGACGGCGCCGACGTCATTTCCCGCTGCCTGGAAGCCCGGATCCGGCCGGAATCGTTTTACCTGGCGACGCACGCCATCGTCTATGAACGCCTGCTCGAGCTTTACAATCGCCAGAGCCCGATCGACATCGCGGTCCTGGCCGAGGAGCTCAAGACCGCCAAACAGCTCGATTCGATCGGCGGCTATGCGTTCCTGACGCAGGTGAGCAGCCGCATCCCGACGACGGCCCAAGCGGGGTATTTCATTGAGAAAGTCCGCGAACTGCACCTGCTGCGCGAGCTGATCAAGTCGGCCACCGGCGCGGTCGAGGACTGCTACAATTTTTCGGGAGGGATCGACGAGTTTGTCGACAAGGTTGAGCAAAGCCTCTTCGCCGTGACCCAGAATCGCGTGAGCGAAAGCGCGAAGCAGATGAAGGAGCCGACGCGCGAGGCCATGAACGTCATCACCAAGATGATGATGAAGAAAGGCGAGCTCACCGGGGTCAGCTCCGGCTTCAAGGACCTCGATGCGCTGACCTTCGGTTTCCAGCGGCAGGAAATGATCGTGCTCGCGGCCCGTCCCTCGATGGGAAAGACCTCGCTGGCGCTCAATTTTGCCGAGGCGGCGGCGATGCCGAAGCGGGGCGAAGGGGTGGCGGCGCTGGTGTTTTCGCTCGAAATGAGCTCCTCGCAGCTTGCCTTGCGCATGCTGTGCTCGCGGGCGCGCGTGAACATGAAACTGCTGCGGGACGGCCTGCTGTCGAAGAACGGCACCGAACAGTCGGAATTGATCAAGGCGGCGGATGAATTCTCCAAGGCGCCCATCTTCATCGACGATTCGAGCGCGATTTCGATCATACAGCTCCGGGCCAAGGCGCGGCGCATCCATGCCCGGCACAAACTGGGGTTTATCGTCGTCGATTACCTCCAGCTCCTCAGCCCGACCGACTCAAAAACGCCTCGCGAACAGCAGGTGGCGGAGGCCTCGCGCGGATTAAAGGCCTTGGCGAAGGAACTCGACGTGCCCGTGCTTGTATTAAGTCAACTCAACCGCTCCTCCGAGAAGGAAAACCGCACCCCCCGCCTGGCGGATT
The DNA here is from genome assembly GCA_945859965.1 of Opitutus sp. GAS368. Lineage (GTDB taxonomy): Bacteria > Verrucomicrobiota > Verrucomicrobiia > Opitutales > Opitutaceae > CAMAPG01. The sequence goes on from CAMAPG010000002.1 coordinate 5,949, forward strand.
TGCGTGAATCCGGCTCGATCGAGCAAGATGCTGACGTAGTTCTCATGCTGGCCCGACCCAAAGACGCAGACGAAAAATTCCAAGTTGCCGCCGACTCGGCCGAGTTAATCGTTGCCAAGCAACGAAACGGGCCGGTAGGAGAGTTGAAACTTACGTTCCTCCGAGACATCACCCGCTTTGAAAACTATACTCAGTAACCCGGTGCGCAGGGTCACCTGGCCCATTTTCGCCTTTTTATTAGCACTCGTGGCGGGCGAGTCGCACGGATGGGCCCAGGCCCAGCCACCGGCCCAGCCCGGCCAGCCGACGCCGGTGCTTTACAAAGTGGGGACGATAACGGTCAAATTCGTCGGCACGGCCAGCATCAACGAGCAGGTGGTCCGCGCCAACATGCAGGTGCGGGAAGGCGGGGATCTCGACGACTCGATGATCGACCGTGACATCCGCTCCCTCTACCGGACGGGCCTGTTTGAGTTTGTCGAGGTCCGTCGCGGTGATGTCGGCGCGGACCGCACCGTTGACCTCGTGTTTGAGGTGACCCCGAAATACCGGATTTCGACGATCAAGTACGACGGCAACGTCAAGGTGAAGACCCGGTCGCTGGAGAAGGAAGTCAAATCCAAGCGCAGCCTTTCGCTCGACGAACGCCAGATCAAGGATGACGCCGAAAAAATCCGCGAATATTACCAGAAGGCGGGCTACAACCAGTCCCAGATCACCTACGTCATCGACCGCGACCGGGTGACCGGTTTCGGCGCGGTGACCTTCAAGATCAAGGAAGGCAACAAGGTCAAAATTCAGGAAATCCGCTTTACCGGCAACGACCACGTCAAGGCCCGCACCCTCCGCAAGGAGATGGAGACGAAAAAGCGGACATGGATCTCCTGGCTGTTCGGCACGGGCCGGTTCAAGGACGATCAGTTCGAAGACGACTTGGACAAGCTGCGCGACTATTACCGCGAGCAGGGTTTCCTCGACGTTGAAATCGCCCCGGACAAGATCGCCTACGATTATCCGACGCCGAAGAAGATGCTCATCACCATCGCGGTGGTGGAAGGCCGCCAGTACCGGATCGGCGACATCACCTTTACCGGTAATAAACTGTACCCGACGGATTTGCTGCGCCGCCTGCTGCGGCAGCGCACCGGCGCGGTGTTTGCCCCGGCTAAACTCGATAAGGACAGCGAACGCCTGCAGGATTTCTACGGTCGTGACGGCTATCTCGACACGCGCGTGCGGCTGGTCCGAAAACCGAATGTCGGCACCGGCAACATCGACATCGAATACGCCGTCAACGAAAGCGACAAATTCTACGTGGAGTCCGTGCACATCGAGGGCAACACGAAGACCAAAAATACCGTCATCCTCCGCGAACTGACGCTGGGACCGGGTGATGTGTTCAACGCGGTGAGCATGAAGATCAGCAAGCTCCGTTTGGAGAACACGCGGTTCTTCGAAGACGTGAACATGACCGATGAGCCGACGAATCTGCCCGGCCGCCGCCATCTCAAGGTCGCAGTGCGGGAAGGCCGCACGGGCAATCTCTCCTTCGGCGCGGGCTTCAGCTCGCTGGAGCGCGCCTCGATTTTCGCGGAATTCTCCCAGGGTAATTTCGACCTTTTTAATCCCCATTCCCTTTTCCAGGGTGATGGCCAGAAATTCCAGCTCCGCCTGCAGTTGGGGTCGCAATCCAGCGAAATCGTCCTGTCATTCGAAGAACCCTGGCTCTTCCAGCAGCAACTCGCCCTCGGCTTCTCCATTTTCCGCTCGAGCTCCGACTACACCAGCTCGATCTACGAGGAAATCCGCACGGGCGCCGAAGTCTATCTGCGCAAGATGCTGATCCCGCAGATGAATATCGAAGGCAAACTGTCTTATCGGTACGAAGTGGTGGACATCAACAACGTCGATCCCTCGGCTTCCGCGATCATCCAGTCGTTTGCGGGCAAGAACAGTCTGTCGATGGTCAACTTCCAGTTGCTGCGCGATACGCGCGACAAAATCATCAACACGACCAAGGGTAATTACGCGGAATTTGACACGGGCATTGCCGGTGGTCCCCTCGGTGGCAGCGAGAATTATTATTCGCTGGAGTTCCGCGGCTCGCAATTTTTCCCGGTCTTCGAGGCCCAGGGCCAGACGCTGGCCCTGCTGTATCGCGCCGGCGTCAAACAGAACTATGGCGACAGCAAGACGGTTCCGTATTACGATCGGTTTTTCCTCGGTGGACCATATAATTTGCGCGGGTTTGAGTACCGTAAAGTTGGTCCCAAGGACGCCTCGGGCGAGCCGATCGGCGGTAAAAGCTACGGCTTCTTCAGTGCCGAATACTTCATCGATGTCGTCAGTCCCATCCGGGTCGCCTTCTTCTATGACGCCGGCTTCGTGAACAAGGGCGCCTATGACTTTGCTCCCACCCAATACCGGGACAACTTTGGCTTCGGCATCCACTTGTTCGTGGCCGGTCAGCCGCTCACCCTGGACTTCGGCATCCCGATCACCGCGGACAAAGGTGATAAGAGCAACCAGTTCAACTTTTCCTTTGGCACCCGGTATTAATCCGGCCTAGCCTGACTGTTACTTCAGCAACACCGTTCCATGAAAAAACTCGCGCAAACCCTGTTTACCCTGGCCGCTTTCGGTCTTTCCTCGCTCCTCGTCCACGCCCAGCCGGCTCCCAAGATCCTCGTGGTCGACCTGGCGAAGCTGTATGACAGCCACTATAAGACGGAAGAGCACGTGGCCAAGCTGACCGGCGACGAGAAGAAAGCTTCGGAAGAACTCGAAAAACTGAATGCGGAAGGCAACACCCTCGTCGAGCAGTATAAGGAACTGATCGAGCAGGCGAAGAATCCGGCCCTGACCGGCGAAGCACGGACCAAGGCCGAGGCCGAATCGCAGAAGAAGCTGGAGCAAATCCAGGCCAAGCAAAACGAAGTCGGTACCTTCCGGAACAATGCGACCCGTTCGATTCAGCAACGGCTCAAGACTTTCATGAGCTTGATGCTCGATGAAATCGGCAAGATCGCGACCGAGATCGCCAAGAAAAAGGGCGCCACGCTCCTGATCGACAAATCCGGCCCATCGGCCATCGGGGTCTCCAATATTATCTATTTCGATCCGGCTTACGACATCACCGACGAGGTGATGAAGGAGATCAACCAGGACCGTCCGGCTTCCCCCGTGACCGCTCCGTCGGCAGCGCCCGCCAGTTCCGCGGCTCCAGCGGCCAGACCCAGCGCTTCACCCATGATCACGGTGCCAGGCGCGAAGAAATAACCTTCGCCACGCTTTGAATCTTCCAGTCCCGCTCGAATTGAGCGGGACTTTTTGTGTCAAAGGCCCGAGCTCCGCACGAGTGGAACATTGCGCCGCGCACGGAAACCCCCACCATCGTCTCCATGCAGGTTGCTTTCACCCCGGCTGAAATCGCAGCGATCGTCCAACCGAAATCGACCCGTGGCACCACCACCGAGGCTATTCGCGGGATTGCCCCTTTGGAGGCAGGCGGGCCGGGCGACCTGAGTTTTCTGGGCAACGCGAAGTACCGGTCGCAGGTCGCCGCTACGCGTGCGTCGGTGGTACTCTTGCCGGTGGATTACGCGGGCCAGCCGGGGCCAAACCAGCTTTTCCTGATCGTTGACCAACCTTCGGTCGCGCTCGCCCAGATTTGTGCCCGGATTGAGCAGATGCTGTGGCCCAAGCCCGCACCCGGGGTCCATCCAACCGCTTTCGTCGGGCCTGGGGCCCGGATTGCCGCTACGGCCACGGTCGGACCGCTGTGTGTCGTCGAATCGGGTGCCGTGGTCGGCGAACGGAGTCATTTGCAGGCCCAGGTGTTTGTCGGGCGCGAGGCCCGCATTGGTGACGATTGCTGGCTGATGCCGGGAGCGATCGTAGCGGCCGAGTGTGTCCTGAAGAATCGGGTGCGTTTACAACCGGGCGTGGTGGTGGGATCCGATGGCTTTGGCTATGAATTTGTCGCCGGCCGGCATGAAAAGGTCCCCCAAGTCGGGGTGGTCGTCCTTGAAAACGATGTCGAGATCGGGGCCAACAGCACCCTCGACCGGGCCCGTTTTAGCCGGACGGTCGTGGGTGAGGGCACCAAAATCGATAATTTGGTCCAAGTGGCCCATAATGTGATCATCGGCCGCCATTGCATTCTTTGTGCCTTGGTGGGGATCTCCGGCAGCACCGTCTTGGAGGATTATGTGATCGTAGGGGGGCAGGCTGGCGTGGCCGGCCATCTGACCATTGGCCGGGCCGCCAAGATTGGCGGGCAATCGGCGGTCACCCATTCGGTCAAACCGAACGAATATGTGGTCGGGTACAATGCCCTGCCGTCCATGATCGAGCAGCGTATTCGGGCGCTGCGCCAGCGCCTGCCCGATCTTTTCAAGCGGGTCGACGCGATCGAGGCCCAGATGGACAGGTTAAAAAAGTCTTCCGCCCCTTAGGATTCTCGTCACGCTTTCGTTTCTCATGGGCGAAACGCGACTAAAGATCTTTTCCGGCAACTCCAACCGTCCTCTCGCTGAGGAAATCTGCCGCACGATCGGAGCGCCGCTTGGCGAGGCGACCGTCACGAGCTTTCCCGATGGCGAGACCTTCGTGAAGATCAACGAGAACGTCCGGGGGCAGGATGTTTACATCATCCAGTCGACCTGTCCGCCGAGCAATCACCACTTGGTCGAATTGCTGATCATGATCGACGCCGCCCGCCGCGCGTCGGCCCAGCGTATCACTGCGGTGATGCCGTTTTACGGCTACGCCCGCCAGGACCGCAAGGACCAGCCCCGCGTGCCCATCACCGCCAAGCTGGTCGCCAATCTGCTGGTTGCCGCCGGCGCCACCCGCATCCTGACGATGGATCTGCACAGCCAGCAGATTCAGGGCTTTTTCGATATTCCGGTGGATCACCTTTTTGCCTCGCCGGTTTTCTTCGATTACCTCGCGAAATCCCGCAGCGAAAAACTCGTTGTCTGCTCGCCGGATGTCGGCGGCATGAAAATGGCGGCCGCTTACGCCGACGTGCTCGGCGCCGGCCTGGCGCTCGTGGCCAAGAAGCGCAAAAGTGCGACGAAGGTGGAGGCCATCAATGTCGTCGGCGAAGTCGACGGCTGCGATGTGCTGCTGGTGGACGACATCACCGAGACAGCGGGCACCCTTTGCGCCGCCGCCAAGATCCTGCGCGAACATGGTGCCCGCAGCATCCGGGCCGCGGTCAGCCATTGCGTGCTCAACGAGATTGCCATCGATCGGTTGAAAACCGGCCTGATCGACGAACTTATCACGACCAATTCCACGCCGGTGACAACGCACGGCCTGCCGATCACCGTCCTCAGCATCGCCAACCTGCTCGGCCAGGCGATTTTCCGGATCAACAGCAACGAAAGCGTGACCAGCCTGTTCCGTATCAAAGGATTTTAAATGGCGGGGAAGTGCTGCGGAACGGTTGCGAGGTGGAACTTTTGCGCCTATTGATTTGTCCTTCGTCCACCCATGAAATCCCTCATTCGTTCCAGCGTGTTGGTGCTCGCGGTTGCCTTGCCGGCATTTCTCCTCGGCCTGAGGGCCAAGGAAGAGGCCGCCGTCAAGAAACCGACGCTTATCATCGATAATTCTCCCGTTTCGCAGAACGCCAAGTCCGGTGTGGTCAACAGCTATGCGGACGTGGTCGAACCGGTTCAGAAGGCCGTGGTTTCGGTTTATTCCACCAAGATCGTCCGGCAGCGCGTGCCGACGGATCCCTTTTTAAGGCAATTTTTCGGCCTCGGCGATCAGGAGCGCCAGTCCAAGGAGGAAGGCCTCGGCTCGGGCGTCATTGTCTCCCCGGATGGCTACATCCTCACGAACAACCATGTGGTCGAGGGCGCCGACGAGCTCAATGTGCTGCTGCCCGATGAGCGCGAAGTGAAGGCCAAGGTCATCGGCGCGGATCCCAAGACGGATATCGCGGTGATCAAGATCGAGGCCGAGAACCTCCCGGTCCTGACTTTGGCGGACAGCGACAAGCTCCGGGTGGGGGATGTGGTTTTTGCGGTCGGTAATCCGCTCGGGGTCGGTCAGACCGTCACCATGGGCATTGTTTCGGCCAAAGGCCGCAACATCGGCATTCTCGACGAAGTGGGAGGCTACGAAGATTTTATCCAGACAGACGCCGCGATCAACATGGGCAACTCCGGCGGGGCCCTCGTCGACGCCAAAGGCCGCCTGGTGGGCATCAATAGCGCGATCGTGAGCAATTCCCGCGGCAATATCGGCATCGGCCTGGCGGTTCCGGTGAACCTGGCCACGACGATCATGAACAGCCTGATCGCGACAGGCACGGTTTCCCGCGGCTATCTCGGCGTGAATGTCGATCCGGTGACGTCTGACCTGGCTGAGACGCTCGGGTTGAAGAAAGACACCAAAGGTGTGGTGGTCACGGATGTCCAACAGGACACGCCGGCGGCCAAGGCGGGAATCAAGCAGGAGGACGTCATCCTCTCGATCGACGGCAAGACGATTGCGACCAAGCAGGAATTGCGGTTGTTGATTTCGCAAAAGGCGCCCGAGACCTCCGTCACGATAAAATTTATGCGGGCCGGCAAAGAGAAAACGGTCCAGGTGAAACTCGGCAAACTGACCGATGGCGGCAGCGGCAATGAGTTCATTCCGGGAGTGGAAGTCTCCCGCCTGACCGATGAAGTGCGGCGCACCTTCCGACTGACGGACCGGGTGAACGGCCTGCTGGTCACGGAGGTGGCTCCGACCTCACCGTACAGCGACCTGCGGCCCGGGATGATCATTGTCGAAGTAAACCGGGTGCCGATCACGGATCTTTCCGCGGCGAAGGAAGAGCTGAAGCCCGGCCGCAACCTGCTGCGGGTTTATGACCGCGGTGCGATGCGCTATCTCAGTATTACGGTGCCCTGAAGGCGCTGAGGGATTTCAGGAAGAAGGGCGCTCCGGAAGGGGCGCCCTTTTTATTTCCCGCGCCCGGTCGGGCGCGGGAAAAATTCATCGGCTCACCGTGAATCCACCCGTTAGCTGCCCGGTTTTTCGATGGGCAGCTTGGCCAGTGAATCCGGCACGGCATCGGCGGCATAGGTGGGAAAACTGAGCTCAAGCAAGGAGAAGGCGGGAACATCGAACCGGGTGGTGCCGGCGCTGCGGTCCACCAGCATGGCCACGCCCACCGGGGTGCCGCCGGCCTGGCGAACCAGGGCGAGGCTTTCATTGACCCGGCCACCGCGGGTGACGACGTCTTCCACGACCAGCACGCGTTCGCCCGGGGCGAGGATAAAACCGCGGCGCATGACGAGGACGTTATTTTCCTTCTCGGCGAAAATGTAACGCGATTTTGTCTGGCGGGCCATTTCCTGGCCGATGACCAATCCACCCATGGCCGGCGCCAGGACGGTGGTGAAGGAAAGGCCCTTTAGTTTGGTGACCAACAACTGGGCCAATCGCTCGACCGCATCCATCCGCTGACACACCTGGGCGCACTGGAAGTAATGCCCGCTGTGCAGTCCGGACCGGAGAACGAAATGGCCCTGCAGCAGGGCTTTGGTCCTGGTGAAAATGTCGAGGATTTCCTGTTGAGTTGGATCCATACACAACGGTGCGGGATGCGTGCGAAAAAACAAAAACATTTTTACACGGAAGCAAGAATGGGTAAGCTGGGCTGTGCTCATCCACCACGTTCCGCTCGAAGACGAATTGGGCGATGTCATCGAGAAGGCGCTTCGCCACTCCGGCCTGACCCCGGATGAGGCGGCGCTTCGCTCGGGCGTGGACGCGGCTAAAATCAGGGATGCCATCGATTATCGCTACGATCTCAGCGGCCTTGAGCTCGGCCGTCTGGCCGCGGTGCTCAAGCTGAATGAGGTGGGGCTGTGCGCGCTGGCGCAGGATCGTTATCCCTTGCCCGAAATCGGTGTGCTTCCGTTTTGTGTCTGGCCGCTGCGCATGCCGCACGGCATCGGCGTGGCCAACGCCTACATCGTGGCCGAATCCGGGGGAAGCTCGGGCCTCCTGTTCGATGTGGGGCCCAATCTCGAAGCGTTGGTGGAAATCTGGCCGCGGAGCATCAAGTCGATTGAAGCGGTCTTTCTCACGCATGTGGAAGGTGAGCATACCGGCGGCCTGTGCGATGTGGTGGAACGTTTCGGGGTCCCGGCGGCCTTTGTGCCGGCCAATGCCGTGGCGCCCTGTGGTTCGCCCTTGGGCGAAGGAGAAGCCAAAACGGTCGGCCCGTTTGAAATCACTGTGTTTGGAACTCCCGGCCATTCGGCGGCGCACAATTGCTATCTGGTGCGGCTCAAGACCGCCCGGGAAGCGGGAGCGCTGCTGGTTTCGGGAGACCTGATTTTCGCCGGATCGGCCGGCGGCGGTTATTTCTGCCACAAGCAGCTCCAGGTGCATTTGCGCCGGGTGTTGGATGCCGTGCCTCCGTCAACCGTGATCGCGCCGGGCCATGGCCCGCTCTCGACCGCGGAAAACGAACTGAAATTCAACCCTTTCGTCGTTTAACTCCGCGCAGTGCTAGGAGCTGTTTGGGAAATGCCGGTTGCTTTAGATTCTCGTAGCGAAACGCGTGAGCGTTTCGGGTTCGGACGAAAGCCTCACGGCATTCGCTACTCGGAGAGACGAATTCCCAACCAGCTCCTAGTGGTCGGAAATAATGGCCGTGCCATGCGAAGCTCGCTCCGCGAGCAAAGAATGGTCGGGGCGACAGGATTCGAACCTGCGACCTCTACGTCCCGAACGTAGCGCTCTACCAGGCTAAGCTACGCCCCGACTGAATCTTTCCGACCGCCGTGACGATCGATGCGTTCTTGAATGGTGTTCCCCGCTACTCCGATCAAGCAGATTCTTCCTCAATGCAGGCCTGCTTAGATCGTGAAATCGGGACGAATCGCATCGGAGCAAGTGATTCTTTATCCCAATCATTAATAATTGGTTATGAGCTATTATAACCTGCAACTGAACACTGCGTTTACCTACATTTTGAGGATTTCAAACAGGCTGGTGTAGTCATCGGTCCAAGGACGGGTCAGCGTTTCATTTTCGCTGGGCCGAGCGGTGGCCTGGCGGATTTCCTCCATTTCCAGCCGGGCCTTGTCCTTGGTCAGCAGGATCCAGGTCGTCTGATAGATCCACCAGTCCTTCTCGTGATCGTTGAAAATAGTCGCGATCCCCAAGTCGAAATCTTTGGCGAGGTTTTCGACCACGGGCCGCAGGTCGAGATAGCGATTGGAGGTATGGACGGCGAGGATGCCGTCTGGCTTCAAGTGCTGGAGGTAGGTTGCCATCGCCTCGCGCGTGAGCAGATGCACGGGAATGGCGTCGCTGCTGAACGCATCCAGGGCGAGCAAATCGAATTCCTGCGGTTGGTCGCGACGCAGCTCGTTTTCCATCATGAGCCGCGCATCGCCCAGAATGACGTCCACTTTGGCGGGACAGCGGGCGAGGTAGGTAAAATGGGTGCGGGCGAGATGTTCGACCTGGGAATTGATTTCGTAGATGCGGAAGTAATCGCCGGGCTCGCCATAAGCGGCCAGCGAACCCGTGCCCAAGCCGACGAGGCCGATGCGTCTTTCGTGCAGGGGGGTGAGATGGCGAAGGGCCAGGCCCACGCCGCTGTTTTTACCGTAATAAGTCGTCGGCCACATGGCGCGATTGGCCCCCTTGAATTGCAGGCCATGGGTGATGGCGCCGTTTTGGAGCAAGACGTAGTCGTCATCCTCGGAGTCATCGTCGAAGCCATAGTCCATCACCTTGAGCGTGCCGTAAAAATTCCGGGAGGAAGCCACGACCGATTCATCGCTCGAGCGCAGCTGAACCAGGAAGAGGACGCCGAGTTCGAAAGAAAGAAACAGGAGAAATGCGACCCAGCGCGGATGCCATGACAGCGGGTGCCCACGGCGTGGTCTGACGGCGATTAGGAAGGCGGCGAAAAGCAGCGTGATTTCCGGCCAGCCTTCGCGGTGAAAGCCTTTGAATTCGCTCCAGAAGAAAGTCAGCCACTCCCGGGCATTTTCTGGAGAGGAGACTCGCATGATCGGAATGATCACCGTGGCGAGCAACGCGCCGGCGGCGGCGCCAAACACCAGCGCTTTTCCCTGACTGCGAAAACAGACCACCGCCAACAGGTAGCTGAGCGCCCAGAGGCCGAGCTGCAGTTCGAGATACCGGTTGAAAACCAGCGGTGCGATCACCGCGACAATCAGGCCTCCCAAGGCTCCGCCGGCTGAAATCCAGAGATAATAGCCGGTGAGATGACGGGGAGCTGGCCTGAGACGGTAGAGCTCACCGTGGCAGACCATGCAGGCCACAAAGAGGGTTCCGGCGTATCCGATGATCTGCTGGTTGAGCGGCGCTTTGTGGCCCGATTCCAAGAGGTAGTGAACCACGGCGAAGCCGATCACCAGCAATCCGTTGAACAGCCCGCGCCGATACCAGCGGGAATGATCGAAACAAAGAATGAAGCTGAGCAAGTAGAGGCACAGCGGGAGAACCCACAGAAAAGGGATGACCGCGACGTCCTGACAAAGCTTGTTGGTGGTGGCGAGAAGGAGGGTGGAAGCGATCGCGGAAAAACCCAGCCAGAGGAGCTTGTCGGAAGTGTCAGGGGAGGCGACGTCGGGAGGAACGGGGGAAGAGGCGAGGGGCTTGTCGGATTCCGGATTTGCCGGGGTTCGGTACAAACGCAGGGCGCAGTAGCCGCAAACCACCGCAAAAAGACCCAGACCCCAGGACCACAGCGTGGCTTGGACCGCCCGGGTGAACGTTGACTCGAAATAAAACGGATAGCTGATCAGGGCCAGCAGAGAGCCGATGTTCGAGAGCGCATAAAGGCGGTAAGGCGAGGCTTGCGGATTGGTGCGATTGAACCATTGCTGCATGAGCGGCCCGGTGGCCGACAGGACGAAATAAGGGAGCCCCAAGGTGACCGTGAGCAGAATGAGGATCCGCCAGGTCGGATTACCCGTTCCGTCCGGTTTTCCGCTTTCCGAGGGAATGATGGGCAAAGCGAGCAGAGACAACCCTAGCAGCCCCAAATGGAGCAGTGCTTGCTGGCGGGGTTTCAAATGACGGCTGGAATAATGCGCGTAGGCGTAACCGCCGAGCAGCAGCACTTGAAAAAAGAGCAGACAGGTGGTCCAGACCCCAGGGCTGCCTCCAAACCAAGGGAGGATGTACTTGCCGATCAGCGGCTGGACCTGAAACAGCAGAAACGCGCCGGTAAAAATCGCCAAGGCGTAGGGCAGCACGGGTAGAAACAATCGTTAAGGGGGAAGGGGTAACCTCGAACGAAACGGACTTCCGCGGAAGCACAGAAGCGGAATGCAGCCCGGCTGCAATCCCCTTTGGATCTGGGTCGTGTCCTAATTCGGTAGGGCGGCGATTCCACTCGCCGCCGGGAACGTCCTTATGCCCGGCGCGGAACGGAGTCCGCGCCCTACCACACATGCGGTAGGCTGAAATTAAGACACTGCCTGAGCCTGGGCGGGGCCAATGTGCGGCCCTAATGAACCGAGTCGTTTCCACTGCCGTTGGGCAGGAGATCCTTTCCCGGCAGGCAAAAAAAGGCCCGGTCGGGAAGACCGGGCCGCTAAAATCTGAAAATACGCGGACCTTAGGAGGCCGGAGCAGGGGTAGGCGGAACCTTGGTCAAGGAGCTGTCCACTGCCCGTTTGGCGACCATTTCAGCCATGCGCTGGGTTTCGATCTCGGCCGTGCGGCGGGAGATCTTGGCCAGCTCCAAAGCCTTATCGAGGTCCAGCAGCTCACGATTGGCCTTTTCCTTTTGACCCCGGAGTTCGGTCAGCTGACGGGTGAGCTCGGAAATCTTCTTGTTGCTCAGGACGGACTTGGCATTCGCCTCGTTGATCGCGTCCTGGATCTCGTGACCGGTCTTTTCCCAGTCGGCACGGACCTTGGCCTGCTTGGCGGCTTCGTCCGCGGCGCGCTGCTCGGAGCGCTTCTTGCTATCCGCGCGGGCCTTGGCCTCGAGCAGATCCTTATCCGCCTGCTTTTTGGCAGCGATGCGGGTGGCTTCGGCCTTGTACTTGGTTTCGCGCTCGTGCGTTTTCTTTCCTTCGGAGAAGTAAAACGCGAGAAACAGCACCAGCATCGCGCCGGGGAAAATGAGATACATCCACTTTTTCATAGTAAGCTCGGTTTATTGTTTCTTTTTGGCGGCGGCGGCGGCGATGGCGGCGGCCCGGGCGGCTTCCTCGGCGGCTTTGTCGGCTTCCTGGATCTTAACCAGAATGGCGGCGTAGCTTTGGCGATTCACCTCGGCCTGCTTCGCGTATTTGCGTTGGAAGTCTTCTTCCTCCGCGGACAACTTTTTGGCGTTATCGAGGTCGGCGATCTCTTTCTTAACCTCTTCCAATTGCTTGGTCAGGTTCTTGATCGAGTCTTCGAGCTTGGCGACTTCGCGCTGGGCCTTGTTGCGGTCATCGTAGGCCATCTGGCGGGCATCGCGCTCCTCCTGGTCCTTCTTGTCCTTCTCTTCGCGCTCTTTCTTGCGCTTGACCTGGGCGGCAATGGCCTCGTCGTAGGCCTGCTTTTTCGAGTCGGCCTCAAGCCGGGCCTTGGCATCGCGCTCCTGCTTTCTGGTTTGTTCTATCCTCTCCTGCTTTTTGAGATAGCCGGATTGGAAATTCCAATAGATCGCTCCGAAAATGACGAGCCCGATCAAGGGAGCGATAAAGTAAATGGATTTCTTCTTCATGAGTAAATGGGGTGGGTTACGGCTTACTTCTTTTGCTTCCGCTTCAAGATTTCGTCCTGAATTTCGCGTTCTTTGATTTTGTCTTCAATCATCCGCTTCAGGTTGGGCAGCGGCTGGTCACTCTTGGCCTCGGGAAAGCTCAGGCCTTTGTTGGCGGCGGCAAGGGCATCGTCGTAATGGCGAAGCTCAAAGGCGCAGTAGGCGATCAGATACCAGATTTGCCAGTCCTTGCCGGGAATGCCCTTGATGGCGGCAACTTGGGCCATCTTGTACGCGTCCTCGAGCTTATCGAGCGAGTAGTAGATATTGGCGGCCTGAAGTTCGGCTTCACCCGAGGTCGGGAAGTACGCGGCGGCCTGCTTCAGGACATCGATCGCCTTGAGTTCCTTGTTCACCTGTTGGTAGGAGTAGGCGAGGAGGTTCCAGTTAGCCCAGCTGCGCTCAATCGTGCCGTTTTTGAGGCCGGCTTCCAACAACTCACAGGCGCGATCGAACTGACCGATCGTGAAATAGAGGGTGACGAGGTTGAAATTGTCCTTCGGGGCAATCAGTAAACCGGCTTTTTGGGCGCGTTCCACGGTCAGGATGGCGCGGATGTAATTCGCGTGGGACTCGCGCTTCAACTTGTCGTCGGTGGCGAGGGTGTAATACAGGGGGAAAAGCTGCTCCCAATGGTTTTTGGACTTCGTAAAGCGATGGGCGAGCACTTCCAGGAGCTCGGCCATGCGGGCAAAATCGCCTTGATGCTGGAGGGTCGCGAGCAACACCGCGTAAGACTGCTCCTTGGGGTTGATGGTGGCCATCAAGCCCTGCTCAGCGGCCTTCTGGGCCTCGAGGATCAAAGCCTTGTCGGGTTTATCCGGAATCGCCATCGCCCGGTTATAGAGTAAGGTCGAGTAAAGGGCGTATTTCTCCGGATCGGGTTTCTTGTTACGATCCAAATTGCGCTTCAGGTATTCGATCGCCTTGCTCAGATAGAGCTGCTGCTGCGCGACCGGCCGGCCTTTTGCGCCCGCTTCGGTGTAGTAAAGCTGCATCAGATACTCGACCAGCGTGTCGGTTTGCTTTTCGCCGAGGTAGTTGTGCTGGTCGGTGAGGTGGAGCGCCGTTTCCAACGGTTCGATCGCCTTTTCGTAGGCTTCCTTTTGGACGAGGAAGGTGCCCTTGAAGGAATTGAGCACGGCCTGCTCGTAGCTGCCACCCGGGGTGGCCACCGACAACATCTGGTCAATCACGGCCAGAGCGCCATCCCAGTCCCTGGCATCCACCAAGGGCTGGAGCTTGCTCAGGTTTTCGCTGACCTTGGGAGAGAAGGTTTTGTTGTCCTGGCCATTGGCATTCTGCGCGGAAGCGCTGAATGGCAGAGCGAGCGTGAGCAGCAGGGTGGCTCCGCCCAAGACAATGCGACGCAGGCGGGAAGGGGTGGAAAGGGAGGATTCGGTCACGGCAAATTATTCGTCGGCGATGCTGAAAACGATGGGAACCTGCATCCGCGTATTCACAGCGCGTCCGCCTTTGCGGCCCGGCCGGAATTTCCATTTACTGACGGCCAGGATGGCGGAGGATTCAAATTCCCGTTGGGTGGAGCTGATCGCGTAAGCGTTTTGGGCATCGCCGTTCGCATCGACGATGAAACCGACGGTCACGGTCCCGGTTATGCCGGCGCGGCGCATTTCAAACGGATAAACTGGTTTGCTCTGCAGGCGGGGCATCGGGACTTGATCCAGATTGTTGAGATCGAACACCTCGCCGAGGCCCTTGCCGCCAATGCGGCCCTGGGGAATCGTGATGGCGCCGACATTGGGCTTCATGCCTTCAGGCGGTGGCGGCTGGATCTGCTGGACGAAAGCGTCCGGGGGAGCGATCTGCGGAATGTCGGTCAACATTGGGGGTGCGACATCCATGACCTCTTCGGGCTGATCCTCGGGCTCCACCTTCTCGGGTTCATCCGGCTCGATCGGGGGCATCTCGATCTGGATCAGCTTTTCCTCCTCCTTGGCTTTCATCTTTTTGGGGGCGTGCTTGAGAAAGCCAAGCCCGGCCACCCCACCGTGAAGGAGGACTGAAACAATGAGACCAATGATTAAATCGCGACGCATGTGAGGGCTTGGTTACCTTATCGGCCAGTGGAGCGAACTCGGGTTTCGACGGAGACCTGCTCGATGCCGGCCTTGCGCACTTCATCCAATACCTGGACGGTGGGCCCGAATTTGGCGCGGTCGTCGCCGGCAATCAGGATGCGGGCTAGGCTGACCGAACTCTTGTACTGCTGGATGCGGGGAGCGATTTCCTCCATCGTGATAAGTTCCCGGTTCCAATAGACCGTTTTTTGGTCGGAAACCTGGATCGTGACCGACTCGTCCTGCTCGGTTTTCGTCGGCGGCGTGGCCACTGGCAAATTCACAGGCAGCGACCGGAGTCGATCCAGCGAAAGCGTGAACAGAACAAAGGTCGCCAGCAAAAAGAAGATGACGTCAATGAGAGGGATGATCTCAATGCGCGCCTTCTTTGGACCGATATTTACTCTGGGACCAGCACCAGCCATGGGAAAAGGGATTTGGAAAAATTAAAGGATAAGAACCGGGGACGCTAGGTGCGTGGGGTTCAGGTGGACTTCGGCTTCGTCCTCGTTTCCACGAAAACTTTTTGAAAACCGGCTTTGCGGACTTCGTTGATCACGTAGGCAAACACCGAGACAAATGACGCATCCTCGTCTCCATTGATCAAAATGCGTCCATCCGGATTGGCGACCCGGTAGGCTTGAAGACGCTGGATGAATTCATCCAGCGTGATTTGATCCTTGTCCCAGCCAACGGTGCCTTCCGAGGTAATGCTAATCGTGACCGTGCCAGCGGTATCGCGAGGCTCGCCGGAATCGGCCTTGGGTACAGCAACCTTGATGCCCCCGGTCGCGTTCATCGAGAGCGTGAACAAAACGAAGGTCGCCAGCAGAAAGAAGATCACATCGATTAAGGGAATGATCTCGATGCGGGCTCTTTTCTTGCCGCCGCTGCTTGCACTTGATCCGGACATGGTGGAAATTTTAAGGGAAATGATGCCTACAGTACCGATAACGAACCTGCCGCGCGTTTCTTAGCGCTTAGCGGTTAAAAGGAGCGGTCGGCTCGGCCTTCTTCATCAACATCTCGAGGGCGGCGGCAGCGTCACCCATTTCGTGCTTCGCCTCTTCCGTGCGGGCATTGAGATAGTTATAGAAAGGAAGGGCCGTGACCGCGATCACGAGACCGCAGGCGGTCGCGATGAGCGCTTCACCGACACCACCCGTGATGGTCGCGGTGGCTGCACCGATGTCGCCGCCGCCGAGGCCGGCGAACGTCTTCATCATACCCGTAACGGTACCGAGCAATCCGAGCAAAGGAGCGGCCGTGATCACGGTGTCGAGAGTGGCCATGCCCTGGCCGAAGCGCGTGAGCTCCTTGGACGAGGCGCGGATGAAGGCATTGAGAATGGAGTGATCCTTGTTGTTCAGAGCGTAGAACAGGACGCGAGCGACAACATCGTTGCTTTTCTTGCCGGTCGCCAGCGCGCCTTCGATATCGCGGTGTTCGATTGCTTCCAGCATCTTCTCCACGACTTCGGCTTCGCGGTTTTTGTTCTCACGGAGAATGAACAGCAGACGCTCAATGATGACGGTGAGACCCACCAGGGACACCAGGAGAATGGGCCACATAACCGGGCCGCCGTGAACGAAAAGCTCCATGGTGCTCATGGGGCTGCCGTCCGGATTATTGAGAAGGAATGCGATAGGGAGGCTGTGTATGATCATTGGAGAAAAAATTTAGAGTAAGTGGTTGGGTCGGGGGAAAACGGTGTTCGTTTGATGGAAAGACACAAAAGGGCCCGAAGCGCTCAATCAATTTCGCCGGCTATCAGCCGAGGCGCTTTCGAAAATTCGGCATGGTGATTCCGGTAACGCAGGAACTGGGCCGATTAAAACTTTTTTTGCAGGGGGGTGGAGGGGGGATACCAGCATCATGCTGAAAAAAATGAACAACTAGGTAATTTGAGAAAGCGAACTAGGGGTCATTGAAAGTAGGGTGTCAACCCACTTTCAGGGCGCAGGGAGAAAATATTTTTGCTAATGCAGTCCATCACTCGGAAGGTCGTGCGGAACGTCGGGGAATGTCCGAAGTGCAGGTTCGAAAGCTTTGTCATTCGTGTGTGGAAGTGCGGCGGGACAGAGTGAATTTTGGATCTCAGGGGCGGAATTGGCAAAGGCTGATTCTGGATTCTCCGCATTCTTCAATGGCTGCCCGACTAGGACTCGAACCTAGACAAAACGAGTCAGAGTCGTTTGTGCTACCATTACACCATCGGGCAGTGAAAAATCTTGAAGCGCCATCGGAGGTCGTTCGGCCCTGCTTCGCCGAAGGCTTCGCAGGACAACCTTCGCGCAGAAATCGCGGTTGGATCAGAGCGGGGTTGCGAAGGTTGGCTTGCCAAGCCGTAGCTCAAAGAGCGAAGGCTGGAGCCGGCGATGGGATTCGAACCCGCAACCGCCTGTTTACAAAACAGGTGCTCTACCGTTGAGCTACGCCGGCGCAGAAACTCGCAGCGCTTTGCCGAAAATAAATGAGAAAAAACGAAAGTGGCGCGCCCTCCGTAGCCCCGAAGGAGCGAAGGATGGTGGCTCCCCGGGGACTCGAACCCCGAACCTACTGATTAAGAGTCAGCTGCTCTACCATTGAGCTAGGAAGCCAAAAGCCAAGAGGTCAAAAACCTCATAAACCCGTCGGTGATGTCAACTGCGATTTGAGCTCAAGCCTCAATGAAGCGGGTTCGCCCGGCCTCCCGGCCTGTCACAAAGGCTTGTCGCGGGTCCTTTAAACAGAGGCCAACGCGCGATCCCGACCGGGATGACGAAAAAGCGAATGGCGGGGCGGACCGCACAGGAGGCCGCGTGAGAGGTGGTTGCAACGGGTGCGTTGACTCTAGGAAACGGGCGCGAAGAGTGGCGGTTTACCGCGATGCATCCCGTCATGACCGACTCTGCGAATCAGCCCGCCCATGAGCCGCCGGCTCACCGCCTGGTTTCGGGTGAGCGGACAAGGGTCATGGGTATTCTCAATGTCACCCCCGATTCTTTTTTTGACGGCGGCCGGAATAATTCGCCCGATGCCGCCGAGGCGCGAGCCCGGCAGATCGAGGCAGAGGGAGCCGATTGGATCGATCTCGGCGCCGAATCCAGCCGTCCCGGCGCAGTGGCGATTTCGGAGGCCGAAGAGTTGAAGCGGCTATTGCCGGTCATCGCCCGCGCTCGCGCCGCTAGCCGTCTGCCTTTGTCGGTGGATACCACAAAGGCATCCGTGGCGCAGGCAGCCTTGGCGGCGGGAGCGACCTGGATCAACGATATCTGGGGCCTGCAGGGCGATGCCCGGATGGCCGGGGTCGTGGCCGAGGCGGGCGCATCGGTGGTGATCATGCACAACCAGCACGGGACGGATTATCCGGAGGGGATTTTTCCGGCCATCCAGCGTTATTTCGAGCGTTCGCTGCACCTGGCCGGGCGGGCGGGCATCCCGCACACACGCGTGATGCTCGATCCCGGGATCGGGTTCGGCAAAACGCCCGCGCAGAATCTCGAGGTGTTGCGCGGGCTGAAGGAATTCCAGCGCTTCGGCCTGCCGCTGCTGCTGGGGGCTTCCCGCAAATCCGTGCTCGGCCATGTGCTCAATCTTCCCCCGGCGGAACGCCTGGAAGCATCGCTGGCGACGACGGTGGCCGCAGTGGCGGCGGGGTTTGACGCCGTGCGGGTGCATGATGTGCAGGCCCACGTACGCACGGCCCGAACGGCGGACGCCCTCTACCGGATTTCCCATGGATAAAGTCTTCATCGAAGGTTTCACGGTTTTCGCCCACCACGGCGTCCATCCCGAGGAGGCAGTGCTTGGGCAGCGCTTCATCTTTGACGTGGAGCTGGGCCTAGACCTCAAAGCCGCGGGCGGTTCGGACCACCTGCCTGACACGGTGGATTATGGTGCCGTCATGGCGCGGATCACCCAGGTGGCGGAAACCCGCCGCTGCCGGCTGCTCGAGGCCTTGGGCGAGGCGATCGTCCAGGATTTGTTCGCGGCCTTTCCTCTCGTGCGGTCCGTGCGATTGCGCATTCACAAGCCGGCGGCGCCGGTGCGCGGGCAGTTTACCTCGGTCGGAATCGAAATCGCGCGTGACCGATGACTCGTGGATTCCTGGGACTGGGCAGCAATCTGGGCGACAAACGCGCGCACCTCGCCGCAGCGCTTGAAGCGCTGGCTCGCGAACCTGGAATCGAACTTCGGCGCACGGCGGTTTTTTACCGCACCGCCCCGCTGGGCGGGCCCGCCGGTCAGGACTGGTATCTTAATACCGTGGTGGAGATCGCGACCGATTTGCGCCCACTAGCGGTGTTGGAGCGCTGCGAAGCGATCGAACGATCCCTGGGCCGCGTGCGGATCGAACGCTGGGGTCCGCGGACGATCGATATCGATCTGCTCTGGTTCGATGAGGCGGTTGAAGCCACGCCACGTTTAATCCTTCCGCATCCCCGGGCTCATTTGCGCAGCTTCGTCCTGAAACCGTGGCATGAACTGGAGCCGGATTTCCTGCTGCTCGGACATCCACTCGCTTACTGGCTGGAGAAGGCCGATCCCTTGGGGATCGCCAAAGTGCCATGAGTGCGTCGGGACATGCCCGGGTCGTTTCCGCACCTGCGCCGACGGAGGCTTTTGCACGGCTGGCGCAGCATACGGGCGTTTTCTGGCTCGATAGCAGCTTGCCGCGCAAAAGTGACGGTCGCTTCTCAATCATGGGTTGCGAGCCGCGCTGGGTTTTTATCGCTCACGGGCAGGAGTGGAGGATCGAACGCCGCGGCGTGGTGGTGGAGAGGGGAGCGCATGACGCACTCGCGAAGCTTGAGGAATTGCTCGCGTCCCATCGCGTGGTTTCTCCGGTCAGGCCAGAGCTGCCCTTTTGGGGCGGTGCCATCGGCTGGTTTTCCTATGACCTCGGGCGGCAGTTCGAATCGATGGAGGGCACGGCGTTGGCTGATTTGCCGACTCCCGATATCCGGCTGGCGTGGCATGATGCCGCCCTGGTGTGGGATCATCAGGAAAACCTCACCTGGCTGGTGGGAGCGGATGGCGAACGCCCGGCCGCGCTGGCGATGGACGAACTCGCGGTTTGGCTGTCGGAATCGGCTCCGGCGGAAGCGTCCGGCGCGTGCCTGAAAAAAACGGCGCCCGCGATCAGCGATCTTCTGCGCGGGGAATATCTGGAGCACGTTGAAGCGATTCGCGACTGCATTGCCCGGGGAGAAGTGTACCAGGCAAATCTGGTCCAACGTTTCACTTGTGCCCATCACGACACGACGGCGGCGATTTACCTGCGACTGCGCGAACTGAATCCGGCACCCTTTGCGCTCTACCTAGACGCTGGCGACTGGGCTGTGCTGAGCAGTTCGCCGGAGCGATTTCTCGAGGTGGAACCGGGTGGACGCATCCGGACGTGCCCGATCAAAGGGACGCGCCCGCGCGGCCGCAGCGGGGCGGAAGACGAGGCGCGACGCCAGGAGCTGGCGGCCAGTGTGAAGGAACGCGCGGAATTGCTGATGATCGTGGATTTGCTGCGCAACGACCTCGGTCGCGTCTGTGAATTCGGCAGCGTCCAGGTGCCGCGCCTGCATGCCTTGGAAACGTTTGCTACGGTCCACCATCTGGTGGGCGAGGTGACCGGACAACTGCGCGCCGGGGTTCGGCTGGGCGAGTTGTTGCGCGCGGTTTTTCCCGGCGGTTCAATCACCGGGGCACCGAAAATCGCCGCGTTGCGCTTGATCGACCGGCTCGAGCCGCACCGTCGCGGCATCGGGATGGGTGCGCTGGGGTATTTGAGTGCGCATGGGCGCATCGATCTCAATATCGCCATTCGCACCATCATCTGCCGGGGAGGGCAGGCGTATTTTCATCTCGGTGCGGGCATCGTCTGGGATTCCAATCCGGCGGCAGAGTATGAGGAAACCCTGGTCAAAGGCCGCGCCTTGTTTGCGGCTCTCGGTCTGCCGGAGGCCAACCCATGAAGCGGATCATTAATGGGGTGGCCGAGGAGACGCCTTCGCTGGAAATGGTGGAGCTGCCGCACGATGGCACGGGAGTGTTTGAAACCCTGCTCCTCCGCGAGGGGACACCGGTCTTTTTCGAGGATCATTGGGCTCGTTTCGCCCGCGGATGCCAGTGGTATGGTTTCGCCGCTCCGACGACTGCTGAGACCATGGCAGGAATTGCGAGACACCTGTCCGTGGAAAACAAGGTGGCGACCGGCGTTCTGCGGTTTGCCGCGTGGAAGCACACCGACAAGGTGGTGGAGTGGCGGGTGGAGGTCTCACCACCGCGGCCGCATATGACGCGAAGCTCCGTGCGGATCACGGTCGGACCCTCCTTGCCGGCGGCGGACCAGGACCGGGCTTTCAAACACCTCAATCGCGGGGCTTGGTTGCAGGCTCTGCGGGCGGTTCGCGCGAGTGGGTGGGACGACGCCCTGCTGCTCGATTCAATGGGTTATGTCGTCGAGACCTGCGTCTCGAATGGGTTCTTTGTCGATCAGCACGGTTTGCACACTCCCGCCTTGGAGACGGGAGCCTTGCCCGGCGTCATGCGGGGCCGGGTCATCGCGTTGGCCAAGGAACTCGGGCTAAATGTAAAAGAAGGCCATTATCGGCTGTCGGACCTGCAGCAGGCGTCGGAAATCTGGCTCTCCAACTCCCTTTTGGGCCTGCGCCCGGTGACGGAGTGCGCGGATCGGTCGTTTTCCGCTCCTTTTCCGGTTTTGCAGCGATTTCGCGCCGGCTGGGAGGCCCGCCATGGCTGGGATCCGGTGGTTGTTGTGCCCACCCTGTGATTCGAGGCCACTTTCCCCTTGCCAAGGCCGGTCGCGATCTCTGTTTTCGACCGCTCTCTTTATGCAAAAGACCAAAAAGTCCGTAGCCAAGCGCTTCAAGCTTACCTCCAGGGGCAAGCTCGTCCGCCGTACGCCTGGCTTCCGTCACTTGCTCGCCTCGAAAAGCACGAAAGCCAAACGTCGTGCCTCCCGGGACAAGCTGGTGGCTGAAGGTCATGCCAAGCCGCTCAAGCGCTGTCTGCCGTTCGGTCTCTAAACCGACGCGCTTCAACCACAACCACGCCAGGCGGGTGAAATCCAAAGCCGACCCGCCGGCAATTTAACCTAAGGAATAACACAACATGGCTCGTGCAACAAACTCACCCGCGTCGCGCAAGCGACACAAGAAGGTGCTGAAATACGCCAAGGGCTATTTCGGCAATAAATCGAAGCTCTTTCGCTATGCGAAGGAAGCAGTCCAGCATGCCTGGCAATACGCCTACATCGCGCGCAAAAAGAAGAAGGCGGACCGTCGCGGTCTCTGGATCATTCGCTTGAACGCTGCCTGCCGCAATGCGGGTATCACCTACAGCCGCTTTATCGAGGGCTTGAAGGCCGCGAACATCGAACTCGATCGCAAGATTCTGTCCGATATCGCGATTCGCGACGAGGTGGCCTTTAATAGCCTGGTCAAAACAGCCCAGGACGCGTTGAAGACCAAGGCTAGTTCGGCAGCGAAGGCCTAACTCTGACAAACGCGAGCCGGGCGGCTCGCCTTCCATTCTGTTCCAAGGAGGACGGGCCTCGGTCGAGGTTCCGTCCTCTTTGTTTTTCCGCCCTGCCATCCGCCCCACGTTCGCAATCCGTCTCGTAATCGTTTTTAACCCGGGCTTCGCTTCGATCACGTCCCCGACCAGTCTGGACTCTTTCCTCCGAGAACGACCGCACCGATTTTCTTCATGCAATCCACCTTGAACGCCCTTGTGGCCAAAGCGTCGACCGAACTCCCGGCTTTGAAAACCCGGCCTGAATTCGAGGCCGCCAAGGCCCGTTTTGTCGGACCGAACGGCGAATTGACGGCGTTGATGAAGCAGATGGGCGCCGTGCCCAAGGAGGAGCGGCCCGCGATGGGCAAGCTGATCAACGAGACCAAGGCCCAGATCCAGGTTCTGCTCGACGCCGCGCTGCGCACCCTCGAGACGGCCGAAATCGCCGCCCAGCTCGGACCAGCGGTCGACCCGACGCTGCCGTCACCCGATGCCGGCCCCGGCACGTATCATCCGCTGACGCTCGTGCGCGAGGAAATGTGCCGCATCCTGCACAAGGTGGGCTTTTCCGTGGCCGACGGTCCGGAAGTGGAAACGGAGTTCTATTGTTTTGACGCTCTGAACACGCCGGCCGATCACCCGGCGCGCGATGCCCAGGACACGTTTTATTTCCCGGAGAGCGCCCGGTTTGGAAACGTTTCGAAAAAGAATCCGGAGGAGAAATATCTCCTGCGGACCCATACGTCGTCGGTGCAGATCCGCACGATGCTGAAGGGTTCGCCGCCGCTGCGCATCGTGTCGCCTGGCCGCGTGTACCGCCGCGATACCTCGGATGCGTCCCACAGCGCGAATTTCCACCAGCTCGAATGCCTGTACGTGGACAAGAACGTCACGGTGCGGGACCTGAAGGCATTGTTGGATTATATTTTCGAATCGCTCCTCGGCGCGGGCACCAAGACGCGTTTCCGCCCGCATTATTTCGGCTACACCGAACCGAGTTTCGAAGTGGATCTCAGCGCGAAGCACCTGCCGAAGGTCAACAAGGAGTGGATCGAGATCGGCGGCTGCGGCATGGTCGATCCGAGCGTTTTCGAGACGGTGGGCTACGATCCCAAGGTCTGGACCGGCTATGCGTTCGGCATGGGCCTCGAACGCCTGGCGATGATCCTCTACGGCATCGATGACATCCGCTACTTCTACCAGAACGACCTGCGGTTTCTGAAACAATTTGCCTGAAGCTTTTCCCGCGGATGACACCGATGACCGCGGATATTTTTTTACCCCATCCGCGCTCCTCTGCGTAATCCGCGGAAACTCTCCGATGAAAATCTCCCTCAACTGGCTTAAAGACTACGTGGCGCTCGACGCTTCGAACGACGAGATCTGCCGGGCCATCACGTTTCTCGGCTTCGAAGTGGAGCACGTCATTGCCACCGGCGCGCCGAAACTCGAAAACGTCGTCGTGGGCGAGGTGCTCACGCGCAACAAGCACCCCAATGCGGACAAGCTTTCCGTCTGCACGGTCGACATTGGGCCCGCGGGTGGCGTCAAGACGATCGTCTGCGGCGCGCAAAATTACAAAGTAGGGGACCACGTTCCCGTGGCCTTGCCTGGCGCGGTGTTGCCGGGAAATTTCGTCATCAAGCAATCGAAGATCCGCGGCGAGTCCTCGGATGGCATGATGTGCTCCGCGAAGGAACTGGGCGTGGCGGAGGATGCCGCGGGGCTCCTGATTCTCGAGGATCGTCCGGCGATCGGCACTCCGATCAATGCGGTGCTTCCTCCAGGCGACACGGTGTTCGACATCGAAATTACCCCGAACCGGCCGGACTGCCTTTCCCATTTCGGCGTCGCCCGGGAACTCGCGGCCTGGTTCAAGAAGGACCTCGTTTATCCCCAGACGGAATTCCAGGGATGCCTCGACGAGGCAGCTGGCGCGCCGCGCTCCGATCTGCTTTCCGCTGTGCGGGTGGATGCTCCCGAAGACTGTCCCCTGTACACCGCGCACATTATTGCCGGTGTGAAGGTCGGGCCGAGCCCCGCCTGGCTGCAGGAACGCCTGCGCGCGGTCGGCCTGCGTCCCATCAACAATATCGTCGATATCGGCAATTATGTGATGCTGGAGACCGGCCAACCGATGCACGCTTTCGATGCCCGCCGTCTGGGCGGGTCGCAGATCATTGTCCGCCGCGCCGCGGATGGCGAAAAAATCACCACGCTGGATGGCAAGGAGCGCGTGCTGAACAGCCGCATGCTGGTCATCGCCGACGCCACGCGCCCGGTCGTGATCGCCGGCATCATGGGCGGGGAAAATTCCGGTGTGACTGCCGAGACCACGGACCTCGTTCTGGAAGTGGCTTATTTCAAGCGTCTGTCCGTGCGCTGGACCTCCAAGCGCCTCGCACTCTCGTCCGATTCGTCCTACCGTTATGAGCGTGGCGTGGATGTCCATGCCGCCGTGGAATCCGCACACCGGGCGATCGATTTGATCCTGAAGACGGCGGGTGGCCGCGTCGTGGGTCCGATTTACACGGTGGGGGGCGATGTCCCCTGGCAGCGGGAAATCGTGGTGACCCCCGCGTATATTCGCGAGCGGCTGGGGTTCTCCATTCCTGATGCCGACATGAAAGCCTCGCTGGAGGCGCTCGAACTCAATCTCACGCGCGAGGAAGACGTTCCGGGCCAGGGCCTGACCTGGACCGTTTCGGTGCCGAGCTGGCGCGACGATCTCGATCGTCCGATCGACCTGGTTGAGGAAGTCCTGCGCCTGTACGGCACGGAGAAAATTCCGGCGGCAGTCGTCTCCGCGCCCGGACTCGTGGGCGAGGACGACCCCACGGTGCGCTTCAACCGCCGGGCGATGGGTTACCTGGTGGGGCAGAATTTCCATGAGTGCGTGAATTATACGCTGCGGCCGGCCAAGGAACTGGCGACCTGGGTGTCGCAGACGGCGGCGGCGGAACTCGCGCTCGCCAACCCCTTCGTCGAGGATCAGTCGCATCTCCGTCCGACCTTGACGATGGGCCTGCTCGAGACGCTCAAGCTCAACCAATCGCGCGGCGTGGTCGTTTCGCAGCTGTGCGAGACCGGCCGGATTTTCATCGAGTGCAACGGCCAGAATTTCGAATGCACCGCGGTGGCTTTCATCGTGGCCGAACCCGTTGGCGCGCGCACCTGGCTCCGGCGTGAAGCCGGCGATTTTTCCATGGTGAAACATCATGCCGAGGCCCTCGCCCAGGCGGCGGGAGTCGATCTGGCGCGCCAACCGCTCGTCCCGATCGTGGGAACTTACTATGGCTGGCAGGAAGGCCATTCGGTTTCTGGCGGCGAACTGCAGCACGGCTGGATCGCGCGGTTCGGTCTCCTCAACCTGGCGATGATCAAGGCGCTGGGCATCGAGGGCAAAGTCTACGGGGGCATTCTTGCGATTCTGCCGGAGAAACTGGCCGCCGTTTCGTCGCGCCGGCGTTATGCGGATTTCAGCCTGTTTCCCGCGGCGTTGCGCGATCTCGCTCTCGTGGTCGATCTGGCGACTCCGTCCGCCGAAGTGCGCAAGGCCCTTGCCGGGCTGGCCCGCGCGGCGGTGGGCAATGCGTTTGTGGTCGAAAGCGTGGATGTGTTCGACGTTTACCAGGGTAAGGGCTTGCCCGAGGGTAAAAAGAGCTTCGCCTTCTCGCTCGTATTCCGCGCCAACGACCGGACGCTCACCGACGAAGAGGTGAACAAGGTGTTCACCCAGATTCAGGACGAAGTGGGTAAGACCACGCCGTACCAAATCCGCAAATAATCCCGCTGCCCTCACCGACCATGTCCGATCTCACCGACCTCAACATCGACCGGGTGGCCAACCTGGCCCGGCTGGCGCTCACCCCGGAAGAGAAGACGAAATTCGCCGCGCAGCTCGGCGATGTGCTGCTACACATCGAGCAACTCGGCAAAGTGGACGTGACCGGCGTCGAACCCACGGCCCACGCGTTTCCGATTTACAATGTCTGGGCGGACGATGTCGCGCAGGCCGGCCTGCCAGTGGAGGCCGCACTCCAAAACGCCCCCGCGCAGCGCAACCACATGATCGCCGTGCCCAAGGTCATCGAATGAGCAGGTAGGGCGGGGCTCTGACCCGCTCTCCGTACCGTTCACTCTTCCCGAATGTCCTCCGACCTCACCTTCAAATCCATCGCCGAACTCGCCGTGCTGCTCGAGGCGAAGAAGCTCTCCTCCGTCGAACTGACGCAGGCGACGATTGCCCGCACCAAGGCGGTCGAGGCCAGGGTGAAGGCGTTCAATTCGTTCGATGAAACCGATGCCTTGGCGCAGGCGGCGGCCTCCGACGCGCGTCGGACTGCAGGGCAGGCGAGAGGTCCGCTCGAAGGTATTCCGGTGGGTTTGAAGGATGTGATTTCCGTGGCGGGGCAGCCGCTGACGGCGTCGAGCAAGATGCTCGTGAACTTCGTTTCCCCTTATGACGCTACGGTGACCCGCAAATTGAAGCATGCAGGGGCCGTGCTCTGGGGACGGCTGAATCTCGATGAATTCGCGATGGGTTCCTCGACGGAAAACTCGGCTTTCCATACCACCCGCAATCCGTGGGATCTGACCCGGGTGCCGGGTGGTTCATCGGGCGGCAGTGCGGCGGCGCTGGCCGCGGGCGAGGCCAGCATGACCCTGGGCTCGGACACCGGTGGTTCGATCCGCCAGCCCGCCGCGCTTTGCGGCGTGGTGGGTTTTAAGCCGAGTTACGGACTCATCTCGCGCTATGGCCTGATCGCGTTTGCATCGTCGCTCGACCAGATCGGCCCGTTCACCCGCACCGTTGAGGACGCGGCGATCACCCTGAGCGTGATTGCCGGCCACGACCCGCTCGATTCGACCTCGTTCAAAACCGAGCTGCCCGACTACCGGGCCGAACTCGGCCGGCGCAATGGACCCTGGCGGCTGGGAATTCCGAAGGAATATTTTGGCGAAGGCCTCGACCCCGAGGTCGCCGCGGCGGTGCAGGCGGCGGTGGAGCATTACAAAAAGCTGGGATGTGAGATCAAAGAGGTCTCCTTGCCCCATACGAAGTACTGCCTCGATACCTACTACATCATCGCGACGGCCGAGGCGTCCTCGAACCTCGCGCGCTACGACGGCATCCGTTACGGCCATCGTTCGAAGGATGCGAAGGACGCCATCGACATCTATTTCAAATCGCGCGCCGAGGGTTTTGGCGCCGAAGTGAAACGCCGGATCATCCTCGGCACTTACGTGCTCTCCAGTGGCTATTACGATGCGTATTATCTCCGGGCGCAAAAAGTCCGCACCCTGATCCGCCAGGATTTCCTCAACGCTTACAAGGAGGTGGATGCGCTTCTCACTCCGACCACACCCACGCCAGCGTTCAAGATCGGCGAAAAGGCCGATCCGCTCGCGATGTACCTGTGCGATGTCTACACGATCGGGGTGAATCTCGCTGGGCTGCCAGGACTGAGCCTGCCCTGCGGTTTTTCGAAGAGCGGTCTGCCGATCGGATTGCAGGTGATCGGCCAGCCTTTCAAGGAGGCCGAATTGCTGTCCATCGCCCGCGCCTACGAACAGGCGCACGACTGGCATTTGCGGCATCCCAATCTTTTATGAAGGAGCGAGTAGTGGGTAGCGAGTAGCGAGCATGGCTACCGCTTCCGACCTACTCGCTACCCACTACTCACTCCTCGCTCCTCCCACATGAAATACGAAGCGGTCATCGGTCTTGAGGTCCACGTCCAGATCAAGACGCACTCCAAGATGTTCACGCGCGTGGCGGCCGGTTATGGCCACAAGCCGAACACGCTCACGGATCCCGTGGTGCTCGCGTTGCCGGGTGTGCTGCCAGTGATGAACAAGGCCGCGCTCGACGCCATCATCAAGGCGGGGCTCATGCTTAATTCTGGGATCGCGCCGGTTTCAAAATGGGACCGGAAGAACTATTTCTATCCCGACTCGACAAAGAACTATCAGATTTCGCAGTACGACCAGCCGATCTGCCTCGGCGGATTCGTGGAGATCGAGTTGCCGGGATCCGCCCGGAATGTGATGGGTGAACACAAAAAAATCCCTCTGACCCGCATCCACCTCGAGGAGGACGTCGGCAAACTCACTCACTTCGCCAGCGAATCCCTGGTCGATTATAACCGCGCCGGCACACCGTTGATGGAAATTGTGTCCGAACCCGCGATGCACACCGCCGACGAGGCGTTTGCCTACCTGACGTCGCTGCGGGCCGCGATGGTGTATGGCGGGATTTCCGATTGCGACATGGAGAAAGGCCAGCTCCGCTGCGATGCGAACATTTCGATCCGTCCCGTTGGTGAAACCAAGCTGGGGACAAAGGTGGAGCTGAAGAACCTCAACTCGATCTCGTTCGTGCGCGACGGCATTGCCCACGAGATCAAGCGCCAGATCGCCGCGGTGGAAAGTGGCGGCACAATCGTGCAAGAGACCCGCCAGTACGACGGCGAGGCGGGCGTTTCGACCTCGATGCGCTCCAAGGAAATGGCGCACGATTATCGCTATTTCCCCGACCCGGACCTGATGCCGGTCAAGGTGGATGATGCTTGGAAGGCACGCCTGCAGGCCGAATGTCCTGAGCTGCCCTTCGAGAAGCAGCGCCGGTTCATCGAGCAGTATCAGGTGCCTTACACCATCACTTCGGTGGTGGTTTGGGACCGTGAACTGGCTGATTTCTTCGAGGAAGCAGCCAAGCTCAGCGGCAAGCCGCAGGCGGCCGGCAACTGGATCGTCAACGATCTGCTGCGGGAGCTTGGTACTGCGAAACAAGTGCTGGCCGAGTCCAAGGTCCGACCGGCGCATGTGGCCGAGCTGGTGAAATTGGTCGACGCGGGCACGCTCCTCAACAACTCGGCCAAAGAAGTCTTTATCGACATGTTTTCGACCGGCGAACTGCCGTCGGTCATCAGCGACCGCAAAGGCCTGAAGGCCGCGCCCACGGATCTCGGTGAGCTCGAGCAATGGTGCCGCGACGCGATTGCCGCCAATGCCAAAGCCCTCGCGGAATTCAAGACGGGCAAGGACAGCGCGATCAATGCGTTCAAAGGCCCGGTCATGAAAGCGGCCAAGGGGAAGGCGAACCCGAAGGCGGTCGACGAGACCCTGCGCAAGCTGCTTGCGCAGATGTAGGCTTGGGCTGCCAGGCAGTAGGGCGGGTTTTTGACCCGCCCTCCGAACAGACTTTGAGGGCAGGTTAAAGACCTGCCCTACGTCGGCCATGACAATTACCTGACAAACGGCTGACCCGGCTCTGACAACCCCTGCCGGGTTTTATGGTTGAATCCCAGTGTCCCAACCAGGGATTCACTATGAAACATCGCCTTATTCTCACCCTCGCGGTCGCGCTCATTGGCGCGTGGTCGCTCGTTCTCTCCGCCAAATCCACTGCGTCCCCCGAAACCGCCGGCGAATCCGTGCGGCTGCGGGTCGAGGTCGACCGCGCCGTCTTGCCGGCTGAAACCACGGAAAAAGCCGTGATCAAGATCGCCCTCGATGGCCTGCGGCTGCCGCGCCGGGAAACGCGTCCTCCCGTCAACCTTGCGCTAGTCATCGATCGCTCCGGTTCGATGAACGGCGACAAGATCATCAATGCCCGGGAAGCCGCGCTCGAAGCGGTTCGCTGCCTGGCACCCGATGACATCGTCTCGCTGATCGCCTACGATACGCGCGTCGAGACCTTGGTCTCGGCCCAGCAGGTGGGCGACGGACGCCGGCTTGCCGCGGCGATTCGCAGTATAGAGGCGGGCGGCAACACTGCGCTCTACGGGGGCGTGACCCGCGGCGCGGCGGAAGTCCGCCGTTACCTTGAGGACCGGAGCTATGTGAACCGTGTCATTCTGCTCTCCGACGGCCTCGCCAATGTGGGCCCGAGCTCGGCGGACGAACTCGGCCGCCTCGGAGTCTCGCTGATGAAAGAAGGCATCTCGGTCACCACGATCGGACTTGGGCTCGGATTTAACGAGGATCTCATGACGCGCCTGGCGCAGCGGAGCGACGGCAACACCTATTTCGTTGAGGAAAGCTCCGATCTTCCGCGCATTTTTGCCGCCGAACTGGGCGATGTGCTGAACGTGGTGGCGCGCCGCGTCGTGATCGAAATTGAATTTCCCGCGGGCGTACGGCCCCTGGCCTTTGTCGGGCGCGACGGCGTGATCCGTGGCCAGAAAGCGGAGCTGACTCTGAACCAGCTTTATGGCGGCCAGGAAAAGTTCGCCCTGGTCGAAGTGGAGGTGTCTCCCTGCGAATCGGGTGGGGAACGCGAGGTCGCGCGTGCCCGGGTCAGTTACGAGGATGCCAACAGCCGCCGGAGCGCCACGCTGACGGCGAAGCGCACGGTGCAATTCAGCGCGAGCCGCACCGTGGTCGTGGAATCGGCTGATCACCGCGTGCAGGCGGACTATGCCGCCAACGTCATGGCTGTGGCCAAGGACGAGGCGGTGACCCTGGTCGACTCCAACCGGCGCGACGCAGCCGCGATCGTCATCCGGAAACGCGCCGAGGAGCTCAGCAAAATGGCAGCGACTTATAGCAACAACGCGGTCCGGGCGGTCGCCGCGGCGGCTGCGCCCGAAGCCGATCGCGTGGAAAAGGAAGGACTGGGCAATGCGGAGCGCAAAGCCTACCGGGCGGAAAGCGCCCAGGTGAAAAGCCAGCAGAACTCGGGTTTAAGCCAGCCTTGAGCGCCTGTTTCGCGTCTTTTCAATCCGCCCTTTTGCTTTAGCCTTCCACCTGTGTTGCCCGTCTCGCGCCGCATCTTCCTCTATTGGTTCCTGCTGCTGGTGCCGACACTGGTGGTCGGCGGCGGGGCCATCCTGTTGTTGCGACGTGAACAGGCCCGGCTGGCTGAGCAAGGGGCGTATGCCGAGGAGGCGCGCCGGGCCGCCATCACGGCCCGCGCGCGGCTGATCGCGGAAAACGTGGAATTGCTCGTCGGCGATGTGCAGACCGGTTTGCTCGATACGCTGGCGGCGCAGCCCGGCCAGGGGCTCGAGGCCTTCCTCGATCAGTGGGAAAAGAATAATCCGCTCGTCCGCACCACGTTTCGCTCCACGGCGGAAGGCCGCTTGCTGCGGCCCGCCGCCGATGCGCCGACCGAGGCCGAGCGCGGGTTTATCCGCCGATTTTCGCGCGAATTCGTTCTGCATCCGCCCTGGAGCCAGTCTCTTTCCGCTGAACATTTCGCGCCGGCCAATCCGGAGAAGAAAGCCAGTGAAGAAGAGGCCACGGCCCGGAAAGAGGTGACCCGCAACGTGGCGCAAATCCAGGCGGCGCGACGTGACGTCCAGGAACTGGCCAATTCCAGCCAGCTGGCGGATGCTCCTTCCCTCATGAAACGAGCGGCCGCCGCCAAAGGGGAGGCCGATCGGCAGGAGGCCGGAACCACGGAACGGGAACGCGCGAATGGCGTGAGTCGTTACAGTTCCGATGATTCGAAAGTGCGGAAATCGCGATCGCTGGCCGCGCCCGCGTCTGCCCAGGCGAAGGATGAGGCGGTGGAACGCCGTGGCTGGAGGGTGCCAAGTGTCGAGGGCCGGCTGCATCTCCTCGGCTGGGTCCAGCCCGCGCCGGGTGGCGAGGTGCGCGGGGTGGAGGTGGAACTCACGGCGCTGGTCAGCCGGCTCGCGGGCGCGCTGCCGGCGGAGATTGGCAGCGGCGAGGGCTATGCGTTGCGCGACGATCAAGGCCGGATTCTGCATCAAATGGGAGCCGTGCCGCGCACCGGAGGCCCTGCGGCCCGGGTTCCGCTGGCCGGTGCCCTTCTGCCGGGTTGGGATGTCGTGGGCTATCTGACACTCGATTCCAACCGATCCGGGGCCAGCTCCGGATTTTTCGGCATGGGGGTGCTGCTGGTGGCGATCTTCGTCACCGCGATCCTGGCCGGGGGTTCGTTGCTGCTCTGGCAGGCCCGTCGCAGTGAAGAGGAGGCGCTGCAAAAAACCTCCTTCGTCGCCAACGTTTCCCATGAATTCAAAACCCCGCTGACCACCATCCGGCTTTACGCCGAACTGCTGGAGGAGGGCCGGCTCCGCGATGCGGCGCAGGGGAAGGACTATCTCCGCACCATCAGCCGGGAGACGCAGCGACTCGCGCGCCTGGTTAATAATGCACTCGATTTCAGCCGGCTGGAGCAGGGGCAGAAGAAATACGCCCATGATCGGGTGGATCTCACCGCCGAACTCTCGCGTCTGCTCGATACCCACGGACCCCGCGTGGCGGAGGCGGGCTTGAAGCTCGGGCGCGCCCTGCCGACGCAACCCCTGTTCATTGCGACTGATCGCGATGCCGTGGAACAGATTGTGATCAACCTGCTCGACAACGCGTGCAAGTATGGCGCCGACGGCGGTGAGGTAATTGTCATGCTCGCTCCGCGCGCAGCCGGCGGAGCGGAGCTCAAGGTGGCGGACCGCGGCCCTGGAGTGCCGCAGGCTCATGTGGAACGCATTTTCGAAAAATTCCACCGGGTGGAAGACGCCCTGACCGCCGAGAAGACGGGCGCTGGGCTCGGATTGAGCATTGCGCGGCAGCTGGCGCGCGGCCTGGGTGGCGACCTGCGTTACACCCCCCGCGTCGGCGGCGGAGCCGAGTTTGTCCTGGATCTACCATGAAAGCCAAAATTTTGCTGGCGGAGGATGACGCCAATATTCGTCACGGGCTGGTGGCCACGCTGGAGAGCGAAGGGTACGCCGTGACGTCCGCAGTCGATGGAGCACAGGTGCTCCGGTTGTTTTCCCAGGAGAAATTCGACCTCGTGCTGCTCGATGTGATGATGCCCAAGGCGAGCGGCTACGACGTGTGTCGCGAATTGCGAGCAAAGGGAGCACGCGTCCCGGTGCTTTTCCTCACGGCCAAAGGGGAGGAAGTGGACAAGGTGGTTGGGCTCAAGCTGGGGGCGGACGACTACGTCACCAAGCCTTTCGGGGTCCACGAACTCTTGGCCCGGGTCGAAGCGCTGTTGCGCCGTACCCGGACCAGCGTGGCGGAGCCGGAGGGAGTGCCATTGCCGACCTTCCGGCTCGGCGAAGCGGAGATCGACCGGCGCAAATTCACCGCGACCGTGGCGGGGCGCACCCAGCCGCTGACGGCGCGCGAGCTGAAGCTGGCGGACGTTTTTTTCGCCCATCCAGGGGAAGTGCTGACTCGCGACATCCTGCTCAACGCTGTGTGGGGCGTGGATTACTTCGGGACCACGCGAACCCTGGACCAGCACGTGGCGCAATTGCGCAAGAAAGTGGAGGTCGATCCCGATTTCCCGTGCGTGATTGTGACGGTGCACGGGGTCGGCTATCGGTGCGAAGCGTGAGTGGACGTTGAGGACCGGCCGGCGCAAAATTTGTCGGCCGCAAATGACCGAGCATTGCCATGCGGGGCCTTTTCTTATTCCGCTGAAGGCTGGTGTATGATTCTGCTTGTGGCAGCTCCCGGTTCGACGCGCTCGGCTTTGATCTCCTGTCTCGAACACGAGGGTCTTTCGGCGCGGGTGTGCGCCACCTATGAGGAAGCGCGGGCGGCCTATGCGAAAATCCCGCAATTTCAGCTCGTGATCGGCGAGTACCGCATCGCATCGCGGCGGAGCGGGCGGAAACGTTCATGGCGGACCTGGCCCGACAGGCCGCGGCGATACCGATCGTCGTCCTGTCCGCGCCGCTGAAAGCCGAGGCCGACCTGTTGCGACGGGGTGCGCTGGTGGTGCTGGCCCCCGGCTACTCCCCGCTGTCTCTCGCTTTGCAAAGTGCGAACCTGGTCCGTTTTGCCGCCCGAAAGGAACCTCCGCGCGTGCTGGCAAAGCGGGCGGTGAACGCGTTCGAATTCGGCGGAGCCCTTGTCGTGCCGGAGCAGCGCACGCTGAACGTGAAGCGCGGAAACAAGTCTGCGGGAGCCATGGTTCCGCTGACCCGGCTTGAGGTCCGGCTCTTGCAGACCTTCCACGCCTCTCCCGGCGCGGTGCTCGATTACGAATTTCTCTTCCATGCGGTCTGGGACCGGGATTACCAAGGGGACAGTGCGGTCTTGCGCGAAGCAGTTTCAGCCTTGCGCAAACGGTTCCGCCGGCTGGGACTCGACCTCGACCAGTGCGTGACCTCAGCCTACGGAGAGGGCTTTCGTTACGATCCGGTCTAGCATGTGCCCATGACGACTCTGCTGCCCAATGTTTTGATGGTGGACGATGACGTTTCCATCCACCACGCGGTTGAACTCCAGCTGCGCCGCCGCGCCAATCTGACTTGCTGCAAAACCGCGGAAGCCGGGCTCACAGCGGTGAAGTCGCAGCCGTTTGACGTGGCCCTCGTCGACATGAACCTCGGGACGGAAGCGTCGGGGGCGGCTTTGATCTCGCGCCTGCGCGAGCTCGACGGGGATCTGGCGGCGATCGTTTTCACCGCCCATGCCGATTACCGGACCGCGGTCGAATCCCTTTCGGCCCACGCGTTTGATTTCATCCCCAAGACTCTGGGCGACGATCGCGAATTCATGGTCAAGCTGGAGCGGGCGATTGCCCATACCCGGGAACAGCGGGCCAGGACCCGGAGTGAGCAGGAAGCGAAACGGCTGCGCTCGGCCCTGGCCGATGCCGTGGTCAACAATGAGCTCGAGCTGACCAGCAGTGACATTCAACGCGGCTTGCTGAACGAGTCGCTACATTCGTTTTCCGCCCTGCTGGGCCGGGTGGAACTGCTGAATGTGCAGCTGGAAAAATACCAGGCGAAGCCATTGTATAACCTGGGTGGTCTGGCCAAGCTTTCGCGCGAAACCGTGGCCGAGCTGCATGAGCATGTGGGCAAACTGAGGGATTATTTCATGCAGCCGGAGCGCATGGTCAGTTCGGTCAATGAACTGATCAGTTATGTCCTGAGGGTCATGCACGATGACTATCCGGAACTCACCGCCGGCAAGCGGATCGAGTCGATCGAATTGAAGCCGGACCAGCGTTTCACCGGCGAGGGACGGGCTCTGTTCCGGGCGGTGGTGATCCTTCTGCGCCTGGTGTTGAAATCGGCGCCGGCGGGGGTCGGAGTGACCCTGAAACCGGCGCTGCTGCTCAATCCGGCGGGCGAACTGCAAGTGCTGAAGGCGCGCCCTTACGCCTTCATTTTGAACACGCCTGATTTTCGCAAGGATGACCGGACCGCGCTGGCCATCGAGATCTCGGGTCCGGGCGCGGAACTGGACGTGAAGCAAGTGGCGGCGCTTTTTTCCGCCTCCGATCTCCTGCTGGAGGGAGGGCCGCCTTGGAGTGCCGTCGCCATGATCGCCAAATTAAACGGCGCCCTGGTCGTCGAGTCCAAGGCGGGGATGATCTGCTACCGCATCATCGTCCGCATCGTTTAGACCGGGGAAAATGTCCGGCGGTTAAATCCTGACTGGTTACTGACAATTGTTGGGATGTGCTTTCGTGGCTCGCCGCGTCCTGTCGCGGCCTTCGCATGCTCGCTTTCATCTATCGGGAGACTTTAGGGGGATTCGGCCCGCCCATTTTCCGGCGCCGCCGGGCCTTGGCGCTCGCCTTGGTGGCGCTGGGGGTGGCGGAGTCCGCCGCCGCTGAATCCCCCTTGGGTGCGCTGGGGGAGGTGGCGCGGATTTTCGATTATCCGGTGAAGAAAATGGTGGCGAAGGACCTCACGGAAAACTTTCGGATCAGATACGGGGACGATCTCGTTTCGGCCTACGAATATTCTTCCTGCGACAACACGTTCGCCCCGATCACGGTGACGGTGGCCCGACAGGGGGTCTTGTTCACTCCGGAACTCAAGGTCAGCTTGAAAGGCACCCTGCAGGCGGACGCGGCTGGGGGAGGAAACGGTCCCCGGAAACTACGCTCGGTCGCACTGGGCGGTGGCGGGGAAGGATTCGCCGGGATCAACGGCTTTGGTTCCAGTGAGGAACGGTGGCATCTCGTGCTGACCCTTCCGCAAAGACACCTTGATCTGCACATTTCGGCGGCGGCGGCTCCGACCGCAGCCGGCCTGGATATTGCGCCCGGAACGACCCGATATTACGAACTTGCCTGTGCTGGAGGAGACCGGTGGTGGACCGCATTGGCCGAGGTGGGCCGGCAGGGCGTCGGCGCCTTGTTGCGTGAATCCCCGGTGGTTGCACCGCGCGTGGATCCGCCTGCCCAGACCATGGGGAATTTTGGCGGGAACGAGATGCTTTTCCTGGGAGAATCCACCCTGGCGTCGTTTCAGGCCCTGCGCATTGCCCTCGAAGGCGGACCATCGCGCTGGCTCTTAATGGGAACCTTTGGGTGGCTGATCATCGGCGTTTTGGCGGCGAGGATCGGCCTCTACAGCAAATAGGCTTTAGACACTGCAGAGTTTGACTGCCGCGCCGAGCGAGACGAAGGGATCGCGGGTGGGAATAAATTCCTGTGCGACATAGCCGGTGTAACCGGTGGCCTTGATCGCGCGCATGATCGCCGGATAATAAAGCTCCTGGCTTTCGTCGATTTCATGGCGCCCCGGATTTCCTCCGGTATGGTAGTGTCCGATCGCGGCGTGGTTTTCCTGGATCGTGCGGATCACATCACCCTCCATGATCTGCATGTGATAGATGTCGTAGAGCAGCTTGAACCGTTCGGAGCCCACGCGTTTGACGAGTTCCACGCCCCAGGCGGTGTGATCGCACATGTGGTCCTTGTGGTTCACCTTGCTGTTGAGCAGTTCCATGCAGACGGTGACCCGGTGTTGCTCGGCGGCCTTGACGATTTGCTTGAGGCCAATCGCGCAGTTTTCGAGCCCCTGTTCGTCGGAAAGCCCGGCCCGGTTGCCGGAAAAACAAATGACATTGGGCAGGCCCGCCGCGGCGCAGGCCTCGATCCGTTCGATCATTGAGGGGACGAATTGGGCGTGGTGCTCGACCCGGTTGAACCCCTTGGCGATGGTGGTGGTGCCGTTGGCCATGGCACAGGTCAGGCCGTATTTTTTGAGCAACGGCCAGTCGGGGGGATCGAGCAATTCGATGGATTCCAGCCCGAGGGCTTTGGCGCCTTTGGCCAAGTCTTCGAGCGAGGTGTCCTTATAGCACCATTTGCACACCGAGTGATGCAATTGTCCGGGGGAAGGGGAAGGGGCGTTGGCCGGGGATTTTTGCGCGGCGGTCGCTGAGCGTGGCAGCGTGGCTAGCGCGGCGACGCCGGCGAGGGTGGTCAGGGCTTCGCGGCGGGTCAGGGAGCGGGACATGCCCGATGTTCGTGTGCCCGGCGTCGCTTTGGCAAGCGCGGGGTGGGACCGGCTGGAAGTCGTGCAAAAATATGGCCGCTCGATCGTCGATTTCGGACGCAGCCTTGCGGAGACGAGGTGAACGCTTACGTTGGAACGATGAATCCCCGAAATTCACTGACCCGCCGCGATGCCCTCAAAACCCTTGGCGCCGGAGCGGCCCTGCTGGGCTTGGGGGCACTGACTTCGCGAAGCCTGGCCGCCGACGTTGCGTCCGAGACGCCACAGCCTTTCACCCTCCCGAAGCTTTCCTACAGCTACGATGCCCTTGAGCCGCACATCGATGCGCGCACGATGGAAATCCATCACACCAAACATCACCAGGCCTACATCAAAGCCGCGAATGCCGCGCTGGAGGATTACATGGAGCTGCAGGCTTTCACCGGGGAGCAGATTCTCCAGCGCCTGCCGGAAATGCCGGAGAAAATCCATGTGGCCCTGCGCAACCAGGTGGGTGGACACGTGAATCACAGTTTTTTCTGGCGGTTGTTGAGTCCCACGGGTGGCGGCGCTCCGGGCGGTTCGCTCGGTGCAGCGATTGTTCAGACGTTCGGCTCGTTCGAGGCCTTCAAGACTCTTTTTTACGATGCGGCCACGAAACGCTTTGGCAGCGGCTGGGCTTGGCTCAGTCTCAAGGACGGCAAACTCGTGGTGCACTCGACGGCCAACCAGGATTCCCCATTGAGCGAAAATGCCACGCCGGTGCTCGGTCTCGATGTGTGGGAGCACGCTTATTATCTCAAATACCAGAATCTACGCCCCAGCTATGTGACGGCGTTCTGGAACGTGGTGAACTGGCGTCAGGCCGAGGCCAATTACGATGCGGCCAGGACGTCGGTTTAGGTTTTCCGGGCCGGGCGGGCGTTTTTCCCAATAAAAAAGGCGCAGACCTCAGTCTGCGCCCTTTTGGTTTAAAACGATTTTTTCCGGATCAGCGGGGTGCGGTCGCCGCGTTGGCCGTCGCGGCCGCGATCCGGCCGGCTTGGGGTGAAACCCCGAAAAATTCCACGACATGCGAGACTTCGTTGTACCCGCGGGTCTTGAGGATTGTCTCGATCCGGTTGAGGGCCTCGCGAAGTTCAGCGGTCGTTTCCGCGTCGATCTCTTCCACGTGATTGGTGGATTTGCAGATGACGTGGTAACGGTTCAGTCCGCCGAGGTTGATTTCGTAGAGACCGGTGCCGTTGTGAAAGAAGGACCGGCGGACGAGCCCCAGCTCTTCGAAGACCGCCAGGCAGCGGTAAACGGTCACCAGATCGCACGAGTCGTGGGCGAGATC
Organism: Opitutus sp. GAS368; assembly: GCA_945859965.1. Classification (GTDB taxonomy): domain Bacteria; phylum Verrucomicrobiota; class Verrucomicrobiia; order Opitutales; family Opitutaceae; genus CAMAPG01. Next base: position 44,835 of record CAMAPG010000002.1, read on the forward strand.
GCCGTGGATTTGCTCGATGCTGGCCGGCTGGCCGATGCGGATCAAAGTCTCCAGAATGGCGATGCGAGGCTGCGTGATCCGCAACCCGGCACTTTTGAGGCGAGCGGTGGCTGTTTCGATGGGCCGTGCGGCGTCGTCGGCTTCGGCTTTGACCCCGGAGAGCGGGTGATTTGTCTGCGTGGAGGCGATCATGGGCTTTGTTGAGTGAATAGTCGGTTGCGACATCCATGCGAGGCTATTGTTGCGATTGAGTTACAACGAAGACCTTTTGGCCGGGTTGCGGGATTGCACGGTTCGGCCTCGTGTGCTACTTCCTAGCCAGAAATCCATGCAAGATCTTGAATTTGCCGAAGTCGTTGCCCTGATCCGGAAAGAGGATCCGCGTTTTGACCGAAAAGCGTATGATTTCGTCCGGCTGGGTTTGGATCATACGGTCAAGGAGCTGAAGAAAAAGGACTCACCGCGGGCCTCAACATCTGCCCATGTCTCTGGCAGAGAGTTGCTTGAGGGCATGCGGGCCTACGCACTCGATCAGTACGGCCCCCTGACCAAGACCGTGTTGAATTCGTGGGGCGTGAAACGTTGCTCGGATTTTGGCGATATCGTTTTCAATCTCATTGAATACAATGTGTTCAGTAAGACGGAGAACGATCGCCGGGAGGATTTTGCCGATATTTATTCCTTCGAGGACGCCTTTGTGAAGCCGTTCCTGCCGACGAAGCCACCGGCTTCCGGCCCTTCTTCTTCCCCGACCGAACCGGTCGGTTCGGCCTAAATTGGCCGGGCTTTTTCGCCACCGGGCGCATCGCGTCTGGCTAATCTTTAGGCGTCAGTGATCTTTCCCTCTCCTTTCATGCCTAAAACCGCTTCCCGTTCCGCTGATTTTCGTTTGCTGGATCCTTTCTGGCGCGAGCCGGTCGAGCGCACGGTTCTTCCGAACGGACTGACGGTCATTCTCAAGCCCGATCACTCGGCGGCGCTCGCCTCGGTCCAGGTGTGGGTCAAGACCGGCAGCATTCACGAGGGCGATGCCTTGGGGGCGGGACTGTCGCATTATCTGGAGCACATGCTTTTCAAGGGGACGTCGCGGCGGGCGGGCCGGGAGATTTCCGCGACGGTGCAGGCCCACGGCGGCTACATCAACGCCTACACGACCTTCGATCGCACGGTCTATTACATCGATCTCCCCAGCGAGCATACCACCGTGGCTTTGGATCTGCTCGCGGATGCGGTGCTGAATTCGACGCTGCCGGCCGACGAAGTGACGAAGGAGCGCGAAGTCATCCTCCGTGAGATCGCGATGACGCGTGACGATCCGGACAACCGTTTTTGGGAATCGCTCTATGCCACCGCGTTTCGCGAACACCCGTACCGTCATCCGATCATCGGTTATCGCGACGTGTTTTCCGCCATCACCCGCGAGGATTTGTGGACTTACTATCGCACCCGTTATGTGCCCAACAATCTCGTGCTCGTGGTCGTGGGCGATTTCGACCCGGTGGCCATTCGCGCCAGTATTGAGCAGCACTTTGGTTCGGTCCCCCGCGCACGTCTGGCCCCGGTGCTGGTGCCCGCCGAACCGGTTCCGCTGGCCCGTCGGGAACAACACCGGTTTGAGGACGTGGAACTCACGCGCGGCGGCCTGGCCTGGCAGATCCCGGGGCTGACCCATTCTGATGCGCCGATCCTGGATTTGCTCGGCACGATCCTCGGTGCGGGCGACAGCTCGGTCTTGTGGCAATCCATCCGCGAAAAAGCCGGACTCGTGCACACGATCGACGCCCAGAGCTGGAATCCGGGGAGCGTCGGACTTTTTTGCGTCTCGTTTACGTGCGATGCGGCCAAGCGCGAAGCCGCGTCGGCCGCGATCGAACGCGAGCTGGTCCGTTGCGCGGCGCGCGGCTTCACCGCTTCGCAGCTGCGCAAGGCGCGGCGCCAGCTCGTGGTCGGGGAAATCAACACCCGCAAGACCATGGCCGGCCAGGCCTCGCGCCTGGGCGCCGCGGAGGTCGTGGTGGGCGATCTCGACTACAGCCGGACTTATTTCGAGCAGCTGGCGGCGGTGACTCCCGCCGATTTGCGCTCGGTGCTGAAACATTACCTCGTGCCTTCGCGCGTGACGAGCATCTCGCTCAATCCGACTGCAGCCGGACCTGCGGCCAATGCGGCCACGCGGGTGTCGGTGACGGCGTCGCGTGACTTCGAGGAGATCACCCTGGGCAACGGAGCGCGCCTGCTGTTGCAGCCGGACTCCCGTCTGCCGAATTTGCATTTCCGTCTGCTCTGCCTGGGCGGGCCGATGCAGGAAAGCCCCGGACGGCGCGGCGCGAGTGCGCTGCTCGCCACGATGCTGACCAAGGACACGCGTCACCGCAGCGCGGCGGCGATCGCGCATTTCATCGAGGAAGTGGGCGGAAGTTTCTATCCCTTCTCGGGCAACAACAGCCTGGGGCTGGCCGCGGAAGTGCTGCCGCCCGATGCCGACCGCGCGCTGACGGTGCTGGCGGATGCGGTTGTGGCGCCCGCCTTCAAGGCCGGGACCTTCACGACCGAGCGCAATGCGCAGCTAGCGGATTTGCAGCAGGACGCTGACGATGTCGTCACGCTCGGAAAAAAACGGCTGCGCCAAAGATTCTTTGGCCTCCATCCGCTCGCGCTTTCCGCCCACGGCGATGAAGCGGGCGTGCAGGCGCTGGTGCCCGCCGATCTCGCGACTCTGCACCGCCGTTTGTTTGTCGCGCCCAATGTGGTGCTGGCCGTGGCGGGCGATTTCACCCCGCGCACGCTGATGCCGAAATTGCAGCGCTTCCTCGGCCGCCTGCCCCTGGCGTCGCCCGTGGCGACGGCGTCCCCGGCGGTCACGGTCGATTTTCCCGCGGACCGGGGCGATTTTGTCGAACAGCAAGCACGGGAGCAGGCCGTGGTTTTCCAGGCCTTTCCCGCGCCCGCGTTGCGTGCACCCGACTTCTACGTCGGCGAGGTGGCCGATGAGCTTTTCAGCGGTATGGCGTCGCGGCTCTTCGAACGCGTGCGGGAGGAAAAAGGCCTCGCATATTTCGTGCGCTCGGCGCGCGTGACCGGTCTGGATGCCGCGATGTTTTATTTTTACGCCGGCACCGCGCCGGCCCATGCCACCGAAGTGCTGGCGGAAATCGACGCGGAAATTGCGCGCGTGCAAACTGGCGGGGTCGAGGAGGCGGAATTGCAGCGTTGCCAGATCCGGCTCAAAGCGGCCCGCCGCCAGAGCTTGCAGACCAACGGCGCGCGCGCGATGCAGGCGGGGCTCAACGCCCTCTACGGCCTGCCGATCAACGACTGGAAAAATTACGACGGGCGCATTGAAGCGGTTACCCGGGCCGATCTCTCGCAGTTTGCCCGCAATTATTTCCAGCGGGAACGGCGCACCCAGTTGATTGTGACACCGGGACAATCCCCGCTGGGCGAATCGGCGCGCTAGGAGCTGTTTGGGAATTCGTCTCTCCGAATAGCGAAAGCCGTGAGGCTTTCGTCCGAGCCCGAAACGCTCATCCCCCTTCGCCAAGCCCACGGAGGATAGGCGCGTTTCGCTACGAGAATCCAAGGCAAGCGGCATTTCCCAAACAGCCCCTAGGGGTTTTAGATCATCTGTCATTCTGAGCGGAGCGAAGAATCCACGTCGATAGGGCCGAAGCTGAAAGCGACATCGCACTGGATTCTTTGCTCCGCTCAGAATGACAATCCTCGGGAGGGCATCACCGCACCCGGCAAAAACGGCGAGGGCGATTCACTCTTGTGAAAGATTGAATCACGTGCGCCCGTTTCGTGGGGTGTTATGAAAACAAATCGTTTCATCGCCCTCTGCACGACGCTGGCTGCCCTCGCGGTGGCCGCGGTCGTTTTTGTCCCTGGCGTTCACGCCGAAGAAAAATCCGATGCCGCGGCCAAGCGGGCCCAGCGGGAAAAGGAAAAATTGGAGAAGTACGACAAGAACAACGACGGCAAACTCGATGAAGAGGAGAAAGCCGCCGTGAAGGCGGACCGGGAAAAGGCGAAGTCGGAAAAAAAGAAATCGCGCGACGAAATGAAAGGAGAACGGAAGTAGGCTGGGGTCTGGGCTGATCCAGCCATTGAATCCGGTCCCGCCGTCCGGCGAACGGTGCGGCCGTTTTTGGGCGCAAAAAGGGGCGGGTTGATTTCACCCGCCCCTTGAAAACAATGGCCGTAGCGGCCTCAGAATTTGTACTGAGGGATCTTGATCAACTCGCCGTCCTTCAGGGCCGAGGTGTGGGCGACCACACCGGAAACCGTCAGGTTCAAGGCGACATCGATGGAGACGAGTGGCTTGCGGTTCTGGAGGATGGAGCTGATGAACTCGTCCGTCAGGCGTCCGTGCGAACCTCCGTGGCCGCCGGCTGCAACTCCCGGGGGCAGCGCGGGACGGGCCAGGTTGGGCAGGGATTTTTCGAGCCCCTCATATTTTCCGTAGTACGAACCCCGCTGACCGCGGATCCGGCCTTTTTCCCCGTGATCGCCGGGCGTGTCCCAGCTCACCGTCATGCGCGACATCCCGCCTTCGCTCGTGCGGAAGAGGGCCACTTCGGTGCCAAACGGATTTTTGTACCGATTGTTCGCGGGCTGCAGGTGGGTGACGATGCTGGGCATGCCCATGCAGCTCACTTCAGTGAAACTCCCGCCGGTGACGCAGATGTAATACGCGCTGGAGTGGGTCGGATACCATTGTGGCGGCAGCCCGGTGCGCCATTCCCTCATGCCCGGCAGTGGCTGCTCCATGTAGTGATAGTACTCGCCTTCGGAGTACAGGAGTTTGCCCAGGCCACCGGTAATCCCGGTCTTATAAATCTCCCGCATGGCGTGGAGATCCTCGTGAAAGGCGGAGGTCTCGAACATCATGTAGTTGCGCCCGCTTTTCTTGACGGCGGCGAAGAGCTGTTCCGCTTCCTCCAGTGAACCGAAGACGGCCGGCACGGCCGTTCCCACGTGTTTGCCGTGTTTCAGCGCTTCGATGGCGTGTTTCGCGTGGCTCGGGGCTTCAGTGGCGATAAACACCGCCTCGATGGTGTCGTCCTTCACGAGTTCCTCGAGGGAAGGGTAGGTTTTTTTGCAGCGGGCCACCTTCGCCATTTCGGCGCAGCGGTCGGGCATCAAATCGCTGACGGCGACCACCTCGACGTTGGGATGATCCTGAAAACCGAAAGCGGTGCCGAACTTGCAATAGCCGTATCCGATCAGGCCGACGCGGATTTTCCGGTCGGAAATCGGTTTCCAGGGTTTTTCGGGCGCGAGGGTTTCGACGGTTTTTTCAAAGCCCTGAATCGCCTTTTCTTCGGAATGGCCGATTTTCGGCAGTCCCAAGGCTGCGGCACCGATTCCCATCGATTGCAAAAACAGGCGGCGCGAAAAAGGATTTTTCAGATCTCGCGGACTCAAAGGGGAATTCTCGGAACGATCGTCTTTTGTCATTTTAGGGAGGGTTCGGGTTGCCAGGTACGCAAAACTGTCAACAAAAAGAACAGCCAAATGTAAACGCATTGAATGGGCCAATTTGGGCGCACATGGCAAGAGGCATGTTGGTTTTCCCCAATGGTCCTCCTGAAACGGGTCGCGGGCTGTTTTGGTGTGGGAGGGGCTTTATGCCCCGACTTGTCGCGGGATAAACCCGCTCCCACATTTGATTGAAGGCCAAAACTGCCCACTACCGATCAACGGCGTTGCTCCACAAAGCCGCCACTCCACTTGAGCTTGGTCCGGAGCACCGCGAAATGGGAGTAATCCAGGCGCTGGGCGAGCGGCAGCGTGCGCGGCGAAATCGAAATTTCCACGGGCGAACCTTCGCAAAACACGAGGTTGCGCTGGCCGTCCATCGCCACGAGGAGCTTGGCGCCCTTGCTGCGACTGTAGATGCGCAGGCGGACATCCTGCCGAAAAATGATCGAGCGGTTGCTCAGGGTATGGGGACAGATCGGGGTCATCGCGATCGCCTCGACTCCCGGATGGATGATCGGACCTCCGGCGGAGAGATTGTAGGCGGTCGAGCCGGTGGGCGTGGAGAAAATCAAGCCGTCGCAGGTGTAGTCTGTCACCAATTCCTTGTCCGCATGCACTTCCAGCCGGACCAGGCGGGAGTTGATCTCGTCCTTGATCAGAACGTCGTTGAGCGCGATGTCGTGCAATCCCGAGCCGGTGGAGCAATCGAGGACCGAGCGGTGTGTCACCCGATAGGCGCCGGCGAGCAGCTCGGCAAAATGGGTGCGCGCTTCATCGGCGGAAAAGGTGGTGAGAAATCCCAGGCTGCCCCGGTTCACCCCAATGATCGGAACCTGTTCGCGCACCGCCTCCTGCACGACCCCCAGCAGCGTGCCATCGCCGCCGATGACGCAGCAGGCATCCTGTTCCTTCAGGAAACCGGCTGAAATGGGGAACGTGCTGGTTTGCTTGATCGTCGCTCCCGCGCGTTCCGCCAGCGCGATGAGAGCCCGGGCCAGCTCAGGCGCGCCGTCTTTCTCGGGATTGACGACGAAAGCGAGTTTCCGGATGGGCTTCATGGACGTGTACAGATGAACACAGATGAGTCCATTTGGGGAAACCTTTTGTTTTTAGCCCGGAGACACAGAGAAGAACGCTCAACACCCAACGTTCAACGTCGAACGCTCAAGTAAGGCCGGCCCATTGAGCGTTGAACGTTAAAAGTTAAGCGTTGAGCGTTGAGCGTTTTCCGCCGAGCGGCGCGCGCTGAATGAGGCCGCCTCCTCTTCATCCCTCCGTGCTCTCTGCGTCCTCCGGGTTAAAAACCCCGAAAATCTCAGTCTTTTTTCAACCCGAGCAGAAACTCCCGATTTCCATCCGCGCCCGTGATCGGCGAATCCATCGTCCCGATCCGCCGGCTGCGGGGTAATTCCTGCTGGGCGAATGCAATGATATCGGCCAGTACGGCGTCCTGCACGGCCGGGTCGCGGATCACGCCGCGCCCCTTGTCGACCTCAGCCTTGCCCGCTTCGAATTGCGGTTTGACGAGCGCGATGAGCAAACCTCCGTGGCGGACAAACGGCCAGACTGCGGGCAGCACGGTCTTCAGGGAAATAAACGACAGATCCATGACAACCGCATCGAACACGGAGCGCGGCAGGTCGCCGGGCCGGAGATGGCGGGCATTGACCTTTTCGAGATTGGTCACGCGGGGGTCGCCCAGCAGCTTGGCGTGCAGCTGGGCCCGGCCGACGTCGACACACATGACATCCGCTGCCCCGGCCTGCAGTGCACAGTCGGTGAATCCGCCCGTGGAGGCGCCGACGTCGAGTACATGCGCACCGCGCAGATCGATCGCGAATTTTTCGAGAAAGCCCGCGAGTTTTTCGCCTCCGCGGCTGACAAAGCGGGGCGGTTGTTCGACGGTCAGTTCGAGATCGACGGGATAATCCTTGCCCGGTTTGTCGAGTCGTTGCGTGCCGCTCAGCACGCGCCCGCTCATGATCAGCCCCTTGGCTTGGGCGCGACTGGCCGCGAGTCCGCGCGCGACCAGCAGTTCATCCAGACGTTGTTTGGGCGTCGCCATGTGCGTCATTTCAACTTTTGCCGGGCCGGCGACCAGCACGTCGTGCGTCCGCCAATTTCCGCGTGGGCCAGCGGCTTCCCTGTTTTCGGGCAGTGTCCTCCCGGGCGCCAGCGGTGGCGGAAGAGCCAGCTTTCCGGAATGTTGACGTTGAGATCGCGCGGCAGGCGCCGGCCGCGGCCCGCGATCGCATCGAGGGCCAGCCGGCAGACCGTGCGGCATTCTTTCCATAGCCTTTTAATTCCGGCCGCAGTCAACGAGCCCGCTTTCTGTCGCGGATGAATCGCGGCGCGCCAGAGGATTTCATCCGCCATCCAGTTGCCGATGCCTGGAAAGCGTTCCTGCATCAGCAGCACCGCCTTGATGGGTGCCCGCGCCCGCCGGCGCAGAAAGGGCGCCACGACCGCGGGGGTGAATTGGGCCGAAAGAATCGGCGGGGCGATTTTGGTCCACCAGGCAGGCGGTTGCTTGCCCACATGGAATTGAACCCGGCCGAACATGCGCGGATCGCTGAAAACCAAAGCCTGCTTCGCGGTGAACAGCACCAGATGGTCGTGTTTTTTGAGTTCGTAGCCGGCCGGCTTCACCTCGAGCTCCCCACTCATGCCGAGATGGATTCCCAGCCGCGCGTCACCGGAGAAACGAAACGCCATTTGCTTGGCGGCGGCCTCCGATGATTTTAACCGGGCGCCCGTCAGGGCCCGCTGGAGGGCGGCCGAATCGACCCCGCGGAAAATCCGGGCGCGATCGTGCGTTGCGACGCGGAGGACCGTTTTTCCGGCCGCAGCCTGATCCCAGCGCTTGCGGAAATAATCGACTTCGGCGAGTTCAGGCATGGAGGAGCGTAAGAGGTTCAGCCGAAAAAGGGGATAAGGTCGGTTTCGGAAACCCAATCCCCGTAAAAATTTGCCACAAAAAGGCGCAAGAATTTCTGGGGCTTCGGCTCGATTTTTCCGCGCGCTTATAAGCGCAATGGAGGCTCATTCGCAGTCTCAATCCCTTTGTGCCTTTTTGTGGCCAAAAATTCCGAAGCGGGATTTCGCTGCAGACATGATCTTCGCCTGCCACGATCATTTGAGGGTGGCGGCGAATTCGGAGAGGTTTTCGTAAACCGGCACGCGTTGCAGGGCGACTTCGGGCAAAGTTTGCGGATCGACCTTGCCGGTCCGAACGGCGGCCACGTTGATTTTTGCGTTCAGGCCCGCACCCAGATCCGCCGCCGAATCGCCCACCATCCAGCACTGCGCCGGATCGAGGGCGTGCTTGGCGATCATTTCGAGTATGAAGCGCGGCGAGGGCTTGCGATAAACGACCGGCTGGTCCGGGGCTTCGGGTGCGATGCACACCTCCGTGAAAACGGGGCGGGGCAGTTCCAGCAATTCCTCCAGGCGCGCGTTGACCCGCAGCGTGTCTTCGAGCGTGTGCAAACCACGGCCAATGCCGGACTGATTCGTGAAAAGAAAAAGTTGGTAGCCCCGGCTGCGGGCCAGGCACAGGCCGTCGAGTGCCCCGGGGAGAAGTTCTACTCCCATCGGGTCGGCGAGATAAACCTTGTCGATGATAAGCGTTCCGTCGCGATCGAGGAAAAGTGCTTTGGCCATGGAATTTTCCCGTGCGGAGAAAGTCGTTCCCTACCGGTGGTTGACGTATGCGATCAGTTCGGCCGGCGAGACGGTCGCAGTGCCGAGCTTGCTGACCACCACGCCGGAGGCGGCGTTGGCGAAATGAGCCGCGGTTTCCAGGTCCGCGCCGGCCGCCAGTGCGAGCACAAGTCCGGCGATGGAGGTGTCGCCCGCTCCGGAGACATCGAAGACTTCACGGGCGGCGGTGGGAATCTGCCGCACGACCTCGCCATCGCGGCTGAGAAGGAGGCCGTCCTCGCTCAGGGTGATCACGAGATTGCGCGGGTGGTATTTCTCGTGGAGGCGGCGGCAGATTTCTTTGGCAGGGAAAGGCGCGTGCGGGCTGAGTTCGATGCCGGCCAGGAGCGCGGCTTCCTTGCGGTTGGGAGTGATCAGGTCCAATCCCGAGAAGGAGAGGGGACGCTTGGGTTTTGGGTCGAGCGCGATGAACGTGCCGGCGGCCCGGCCCAGGGCGACCACCCGCGCCACCAGGGAATCGTCGATCAGTCCCTTGGCATAGTCCGAGATGATCACCGCGTCGGCCGAGCGGATGGCGGGACCGAGCAATGCGTCCAGCTTGGAGGGTTCGATCCGGTACGAGTCAGGCGGCGACTCGCGATCGAGCCGGCAGAGTTGCTGGTGCTGTACCAGAACCCGCGTTTTCACGATCGTGGCGCCGCGGCCGGGCGTCGCGAGTACCTTGATGCCTTTGTCGGAAAAAATGCCCTTCAGCCGTTCGCCCGCTTCATCGCGGCCGAGGAAACCGGCGACGGTGCACTGGGCGTTGAGCGAGGCGATGTTCAGGGCGACGTTGCCCGCGCCGCCTGCGGTGAAGGAGTCGCGGTTGATGTCCACGACCGGCACCGGCGCCTCGGGCGAAATGCGCGTGGCGTCGCCCCACATGTAATGGTCGAGCATCATGTCGCCGATGACGAGGATGCGGAGGCCGGCGATTTTCTTCAGCAGTGCGCGGATTTTGGGAGCGGTGATGGCCATGTTAGCGAAGTTCCCAGGCGTACGGGGCGGAGGATAAAAATTTGGGCCCGGTGGCGGTGACTTGCACCACGTCCTCGATCCGGCAGCCGCCAAGGCCGGGGTAATAAAGTCCGGGCTCGACCGTGACGACGGAACGGTTGCGGAGGATGTAATCGATGCTGCCGCTGACGCGGGGCACTTCATGGATCGCCAGGCCGAGTCCATGGCCCGTGCCGTGGAAAAATCCGACGGAGCCTTTTTTGCCGTGCTTCGTTTCGTAGCCCCGCTGGTGGAAGACCTCGACCACCTTCGCGTGGACCGTGCGGCCGTTCACCCCCGCACGAATTTCCCGCAAGGCCGCCAGCTGGGCCGCGCGCACGGCGGCGACCAGCGCTCGCTGGGCGTCGCTGGCTTTGCCGCGGAGAAATGTGCGCGTCATGTCGCCGTAATAACCCGTTGCGGTGACGCGGGGAAAAACATCGACGATGATCAGTTCGTTGGCACGCAACGGGCCCGAGCCGCGATGGTGCGGATCGCAGGCCTGGTCACCGCCGGCGGCAATGGTGTTGAGCGACGTAGCCCCGGCCTCGAGGCAGGCGATTTCGATGGCGAACTTGAGGCGTTCGCTGGTCAACTGCTTGCCTTGGTAAATGAGCCGGCCGTTTTTGATTTTGCTCGCCCGCAGCACGCGCTCGGCGGCGGCGATGCCGCGCGCGCTGCAGCGGTTGCCCTCTCGAATGGCGGCGGCTTCCGCAGGGGTCTTGAGTTCGCGTTCGGGAAAAAGCGGCCCGTCGGCCACTTCAAGGTCGAGCCCGAGCTCGAACAGTTTCTCGTAGATTCCCGCGGGGAAGTCTTGGGGAATGGTGAAGCGCGTCTGCTTCAGCTCCTGCGCGAGCAGGGAAATGACCTCGGCTGCGCCAACTTTGCGGTGGGGCCAGAGCGACCGGGCGCGTTGCAGATAAGGCTCCAGCGGCAGGACGCTGTCGAAGGCCGAGTGTTTGCGCACGCGGCCGAACTCGAGCGCGTTGACCACGGCGTACTTCCGTCCGCGCACGCCCAGCGCGATGAAAGGGTCGGGCACACCCACCCGGCCGAAATAGAGCGCGTCGGCGCTGGTTTCAGTGTCGGCGTACAGCAGGGGGGCAAAGGTTTTTTTGGCAGCCACGGGAGAGGAGGTTTCGGCTCGAAAACGATTAGCCACAGACTCGGCGGAAAACGCAAATCCGGTTTCTCCGGACCGGTGAGATCGTCACTTCGATTTCAACCGCACTTCAAACAGCTTGGGCCAGTTCTTTCCGGTGACGAAGAGCCTGTCTCCGGCTGCGTCATAAGCCAGACCGTTGAGGACATCGGTGCCCGGACTGCGGTCTCCCGGCGCGAGCAGGCCGGAGAAATCGATCAGGCCCAGAACTTTTCCAGTCGCTGGATCGATGCGCGCCACGGCCGGCGTCTGCCAGATGTTGGCGAAAATTTCCCCTTTGATGTATTCCAGTTCGTTTAACTGAGCGAGCGGCTGGCCTTGATTCCAGACCTCGATGGTGCGCGTCACCTGGAACGTGTGGGGATCGAGGAAGCGGATCCGGTTTGTCCCGTCGCTCATGATCAGCGAATGTCCGTCCGTGGTCAGGCCCCAGCCTTCGCCCTCGTAGGCAAATTCCTTTTCCCGCTCCAGTGTGTCGAGCCGGTACACAAAGCCTTGGTGATTTTGCCAGGTCAGCTGGAAAATCCGGTTGTCCAGCACCGTCATGCCTTCCGCAAAATACTGGGCGGACAACCGCACTTCCTCCAATACCCGCCCGGTGGACAGGTCGACTTTCCGCAGGCTGGAGCGTCCGTTCAGCCCGGTGCTCTCCAGCAAAATACCTTTGAGGAAAACCAGGCCCTGGGTGAAGGCGTGAGGGTCATGCGGCCAGACATTCACCACGTCGTAGGTATAAAGCGGGACTTCCGCGGCCGGCGCTCCGCGCGCTGGCGCGCCGTGGTCCACCTGCCCGCCGCTCGCCGGGGGCGTGGCGGGCTTCTCTTTGCAACCGGCGGATAACGTCAGGCCCAATCCCAACAGGCAGGAGACAACAGTGCGGCGGAGCATCACGTTTCTTTCGTGAGGCATGGTCGCCCGTGGTTCAATCGCCAAGCGTGGCCTGAAAGCCGCGCCGCCGCTTACTCCTTCGGGATTTCGTTGTCCGTCCGCAAGACCAGCACCGGAGTCTTGGTCTTCACCCAGACTTCGGCTTCCTTGAAATTTTTCGCGGGCACGTTTTCCAGCGCCTCGCCCACGGTCTTGGCCGGGTAGAGCCGGCCTTTCCGGGTGGTGTTGTAATCGTAGACGCTGCGGAAAATGCGCTCCTGGGTCGTCGCCGGGCTCTCGCTCTCGGGGATTTGCAGGACCCAGCCCACGAAATCGTTCTTTGGGAGGCGGCCCTCGGGATCGCTCACCAGGATGGCGAACTGCTTTTTGACCGCCGGCGGCTTGTCTTCGTCGCCCGTGTCCGGCTGCACCACCAGGTTCATCTCCTCCATCACGCGCCGGAGCACGGAAGGATCGATGTGGTTTTTCTTCAAAATCTCGGCGACTTTACTGACATCAATTTTCGGCATGGGAAATTCTCTTTGGGAAGAACGAATGGACACGAACGCGCCGCAATGTAAAGGCCTGCGATGAGCGAGGAATTCTTCGACATCGTAAATCCGCACGACGAAGTCATCGGCCGTGCGCTGCGGCGCGAGGTGCATGCCTCCGGCCTGTGGCACCGGGCAATCCACGTCCTGGTGTTCGACCGCCTGGGACGGGTGTTTCTCCAGAAACGGTCGATGCTCAAGGACATGGCGCCCGGCTTGTGGGACTCCTCCTGCTCCGGCCACGTCGATTCCGGGGAAGACTATGATGCGGCGGCGACCCGTGAACTGGGCGAAGAGCTCGGTTTGCCAGAACCGGAGGCGAAGGCGCGGGAGCGCTGGTTTCGGAAAGAGGCATGCCGGGAAACCGGTTGGGAATTCGTCTGGGTGTACCGGCTCCGGCACGAGGGACCCTTCGTACTGCATCCGGAGGAAATCTCTGGCGGCGAATGGCTCGCGCCGGACGAAGTGACTGCGCGGATGGCAAGGCGGCCGGAGGACTATGCCCCGGCGTTTCGCCTGCTATGGGGCATCGCGGCGCAGAAGCCCTAGGAACTGTTTGGGAGTTCGTCTCTCCGAGTAGCGAAAGCCGTGAGGCTTTCGTCCGAACCCGAAACGCTCACGCGTTTCGCTACGAGAATCCAAGGCAAGCGGCATTTCCCAAACAGCCCTTATGCATCTGCAATTTAATTTGGCCCATGATTCCCGGACCGGTTTTGGCCACGAAAAGGCACGAAATGACACGATAACAGCGGGATCTTTCTGAGAGATCCGAGTCCAGGATTTTTTTTGCGTCATTTCATGCCTTTTTGTGGCAAAAAATTCCGAGGCTTGGACTTGGCCGCGGCCCCGCGTTATCGAAAAGGCCCTAGAATGACGGCGAACTGCGGAAGCGCCGGCCGGAGATTTTTCCCGCCCCGACGTTTTCGCTCAGGCGTTTTATTTCCTCGAACTGCTTCTGGGAAATCAACCGGCGCGGCACCCGTTTTTCCGCCTCGTAAATCAACTTGGCCCGATCGTCGTCGTTCGGGATGTGTTCCTCCCACGAGGTATGGTGACCTTGGTGGCGCGTCCATTCAATGTTGCCGCCATGGACGACGACATTGACCTGATACTTCCCCTGCTCGGGGTTCTTGTTCCACCAGCCAAACTCGATGCTCATCCCAATGGGTTTCGGCGAAAGTTCACTTTTCCGCGAGCGCAAACTCCGCCTGGACCTCGCCGGGATGGAATGCGCCTCGCTGCCGTTTCACCGTCCGCACGATCAGGCGGTCCACCGTCATGTCCACCACGCAGCTGCCGAGGGGAGGACAAAAGGAGCCGGTGTTGACGACGATTTGCCCGTGCGGTGAGCGCCAGACGCCCGGCCGGTGCACATGGCCGGTGATGACGAACCGGGCGGCCGGACGATGCGCGCGGACCAAGGCGACGGCGCGCCGGAGCGCTTCGTGCCAGGCGCGCAGGACGTCGACGAAACGGAAGGGTGGCCAGAAGGTATCCGCGGCAAAGCTCTTGAGATATTTCCAACGATTATGCTCCGCCTGGTGACGCTGGGGCAGTGCGACACACATGCCGCGAAAAAGCTCCAGGCGGTTTTCCAGCACGCTGTAGTCGCGATCCGGGGCGTTGGCGCGGGCTGCCACCAAGCCCGTCCGGATGGCGGAGACGTCCCGGCCCCACGGCACAATATCGTCGAACACCACATCGCCGTGCGTGACGAAAACGCGCCCGGCGTCCAAGTCCAGGGCGTGCACTGCGGAAATATCGGGGTCGTGATTGCCGGTGATGAACTGGGTG
>CAMAPG010000003.1 GCA_945859965.1 Opitutus sp. GAS368
CCGGCCGCCATGAAGCTCCGCGAGACGGCGGCTGATGACCAGACCGAGACCGGTGCCGCCATAACGGCGCGTGGTGGAGGCGTCGGCTTGGGTGAAACTTTGGAAAAGGCGGATGATCTGCTCGGCCGACAGCCCGATGCCAGTATCACTTACGCTAAAATGAATCTCATGGCGTCCGTCCGCCCGGGGGATCGCATTGGCCCGCACGATCACGCTGCCATGTTCAGTGAACTTCACCGCGTTTGAAAGCAGATTGGCAAGAATTTGTCGGACCCGGGTGATGTCGCCGACCACGGCGACTGGGGTACCCGGTGCGATCTCGACCCGGATGGGCAGCTCTTTTTCTGCGGCCCGCGCGGCGAGGAGATCGACCGCGCCGGTGATGCAGTGCGCCAGGTCGAACGGGACATGTTCCAGGCTGATCTTGCCCGACTCCATTTTCGAAAAATCGAGAATGTCGTTGATGACCGTCAGGAGAAGTTCACCGCTCGTGCGGATGATATCGACGCTCTCGCGCTGCTCCTCGTTGAGCGGGGTGGCCGCGAGCAGGGTGGTAATGCCGATGACCGCGTTCATCGGCGTCCGGATCTCGTGGCTCATCGCGGCGAGAAATTCGCTTTTCACCCGCGCGGCCGCCTCGGCCTCGATCCGTGCTTCGCGCAATTCCTTCTGGGTGGCTTCGAGCTGGACGATATTGTTGCGCTGGACCGTGGCCAGGCGGCGGAGCTCGAAAGCGGTGACCACATGCCGGCGCAGTACCCGGAGCCCCCGCAATTGGTCGGGGTCAACTGGCGCGGCTTGCGGTCAATCACGCAGAGAGAACCGAGTCTCCAGCCATCGTGCGAAATCAGCGGGATTCCGGCGTAGAAACGGATATGGGGTTCGCCGGTGACATTGGCGTATTGGGCGAAGCGCGGATCGGCCCGGGCGTCGGGCACGACAAAAATATCGTCCTGCTCGCTGCAGATCGCGTGGGCGCAAAAAGAGATGTCGCGCGGTCCTTCCCGGTCCTCCAGTCCCACTCGCGCCTTGAACCACTGCCGGGTTTGATCGATGAGCGTGATCGTCGCTATCGGGGTGTTGCAGATCTGCGCGGCGAGCTGAACCAAGTCATCATATTCCTCTTCCGGCGGCGTGTCCAAGACCTGGTAGCTGTGCAAGGCTGCGAGCCGCCCGGCCTCATTGGAGGGGATTGGATAGGGGAGGCTCAGAGCCATGCGCCTACATGCAATCGACTGTCGGTGGCGTCAATAACGGGCCAGACGTTTGTCGCGCCCTAGGCAGCCGGCAGCGGCATGGGCACGTCCAGCGTGGCGGCAACGGCGCGGAGCAACTCGGCTTCGGCAACGAGAAGCACACCGTCCGCGCTGACCACATGGGCTGCGGCCACCAGCAAACGCTGTTTGATCGGGCCGCTGCTGGTGGCGAGCTTGTCCAGGGCGGCATCCAGTTGCGGCAGGTCACAGGCCCCGGGGGACAGGAGGGGGATTTTTCCTTCCAGCAATTTGAGCTGGGCGGCGCCGGCGGAAAAATTCCGCGCCGGATCCTGCCCGGCGTGATGCGCGAGCGCGGAAAGCACGATGGCGATCTCGCCAGCCACCGCGTTGAAGGAATAGATCTGGACCACCGTTGCGCCCGGGGCGCGGCCGACGGCCAGCGTGCGCAGGATGATTTTCTGCAGGGCGAATTCAAACGTGGATACATGGCCGTCGATGTGTACCAGTTCATCGAGCGTGGAGAAAAAGGGCTCCAGTGCGGCGGGAGGAAGATTGCGCAACGCGGGTTGGGCCAGCTGGAGCAGCGGCAGCTTATGAGCGGGTTTGAGTTCCTGCAGGGCCGGCGCCAGGGCGGCGAGGAGGCGCGCGGCGGCATCGCCCGACCGGCTGGCGATGAGTTCGGTCTGCTGCCGCCGGGTTTCGGGTTCGAGCTCAAGCAGGAGACCGTAAAGGAGCACCGGCGCCTCGTGCGGCGAACGGGCCGCGGTCAGGAGGCGCGGGGGCACGGAGGCGAGCAGCGATCCAGCATTAGCCAGTTGCTCGGTCGTCAGGGTGCCGGCGGTGGCCATGACCGTCCCGGCCGCGGGCGCGAAGGGGGCCTTTAGGTCCGGGCTCGGGCGATTGGAACGACCGGCATCCTGCCCGGAAACAGCCCGGGCAGGGGCCAGTCCGGCGCTGACAAAGGATTCGCGGGTCACATCGACCACTTGCGGAGGTTCGATGAACGTGCCGTCGAACTGCGGATCGATCGCGCGGATGCGTTCGGGCAGGGGAGGGTGGGTCGCCCACAGGCCGCCGAACATTGAGCGAAAACCCTGCGCAAAAAAGAAATGCCCGATCGCGGTGCCCTTCGTTGCCTGGATCGAGGAACCCAGAGCATAGCCGCCGATTTTTCTCAGGGCACCGGTCAGGCCTTCGGGATTGCGCGTGAATTGCACAGACGAGGCGTCCGCGAGGAATTCCCGCTGGCGGGACACCGCGGCCTGGATCAGGCGGCCAAAGAAATAGCCGACGTAGCCGACAAGCACCAGCGCGAGGCCGCTGACGACCACGAGGGCCACGCCGCCGCCCGAGTTTTTCCCGCGCGGCCGCGAAAAGCGGAGGCTGTTGAGAATGCCGCGGCCGAGCAGCCCGAGCACGAGGATGCCGAACAGGATCGCGGAGAGCTTCACATTGAGCCGCATGTCCCCGTTGAGGATGTGGCTGAACTCGTGCCCGATCACGCCCTGCAGTTCGTCGCGCGTGAGCTTCTCCAGCGTGCCGCGCGTGACCGCCACCACGGCGTCGCTGGTGGTGAGCCCGGCGGCGAATGCGTTGATCCCCGGCTCGTCGTCGAGCACGTACACGGTTGGCATGCCCACGCCCGAGGCGATGGCCATTTCCTCCACCACGTTCAACAGGCGGCGTTCCTGCAGGTCGGTGGTGTGCGACTCGATCCGGCGGCCGCCCACACTTTCGGCGACCGCGCCTCCGCCGGTGCGGAACTGCGTCCACTTATAGAACGAGGCCAGACCGACGACGGCCAGGGTGAGGACGGAAACCGTCGCGAAAACCTGGGGTTGCCACAAGGGCCGCTCGCCGGCGAATGCAGTGCTCTCCGTTTCATAACCGCGATAGCGCGGGTTCCGGTCGGGCGCCTGGCCGAGCACAAAAATCGCGGCGAAATAGCCGGCGAGAATCGTGCCGCCGACCGCGAACGCAAAGAGCACGACAAGACGGCGGGTCCGCTGCTTGGCGCGTTCCTGGGCCTCGAAGAAGTCCATGGTGGTCGTACTCCTGTCATTCTGACGCAGCGCAGAATCCAGTGCGACTCTGCCGCGCGAATTCAACCGGATTCTTAGCCGGGCTCAGAATGACAGTCTTGGCTTCAGCTGAACTGGACCTTCGGTGCGGCGCGTTCGGCCGCATCGTCGATCTGGAACAGCTGGGCCTCGGTGAAGCCAAACATCCCGGCGAAAATCACGTTGGGAAACGTCTCCCGCGTGGTGTTGTAAGTCATGACACTGTCGTTGTAGGCCTGCCGCGCGAAGGAGATCTTGTTTTCGGTCGTGGTCAGCTCCTCGGTGAGCTGCATCATGTTCTGATTGGCCTTCAGGTCCGGGTATTGTTCGGACACGACCATCAGCCGGCCCAGTGCACCGGTCAGGCCGGTTTCGGCGGACAACAGGTTTTTGACGGCCCCGGCGTCGGCGGGATTGGCGGCGGCGGTTTGGGAAGCGGCGAGGGCGATGTTGCGGGCCTTGATCACGGCCTCGAGCGTCTCGCGTTCGTGCTTCAGGTAGCCCTTGGCGGTTTCGACGAGATTGGGAATCAGGTCATAACGGCGCTTCAGCTGCACATCGATCTGGGCAAACGCGTTTTTGAAGCGATTGCGCAGGCCGACGAGCGCGTTGTAGATCCCCACAATCCAGAAGGCGAGGATGACAAAAACCAGCAGCAGGACTCCGAGAACGATCAAGATGGGACTCATGGTAAGGATTGGTTCGTTGAGCCGCTGAATGTGAACACGGAAACGATGGGCGCGAGACGGAACTCTTTACAACGCGATTGATTGTTTCCAGCGGTCGAACCAACGTAAGGCCGCTCGCAATGGTTTCAAAAATTTTCGTTTTCCCGCTGCTGCTGGTCTCACTCATGCCGTTGCTGGCCCAGGAGCCGCTCAGCCCGCCGGGACCCTTCGTGACGGCCAAGGAGCTGATGCCGCCGGCCGGAAACTGGCTGGAGCGCCTCAACGCCGCCCGGAGCGCACAAGATGCGGGCCTGCCGTCCATTGCCGTGGGGCTCTATCGCGAAGTGCTGGCGGCGCCACCTGGCGCGGGCGGAGATCGCACCCAAATCACCCTGGCGCTGGTTTCCGCGCTGCTGGATGATGGAGATGTTGCCGGTGCCGGGCAAGTGCTGCAGGGTTTTGTCGGGCTGCGGGGCAGCGCCTGGCATTTGCGCGCTGGTTTGATTGCGGCGCATCTGAAGAAAATGGAAGAGGCCAAGGCGGAGCTGTTGGCGGTGCGACGCGAGGATCTCGCTCCCCAAGATGCGGGCTGGCTGTCCTTCCTGCAGGGCATGGTCGCCGACGCGGCGGGTGAAATCACCAAAGCCCGCGACGCGTATGTGCGGGCGGAAGGCGAAGCGGTGTCCTCCCTGCAACGCGCGCGCTTTTTGCTCGCGCGGGAGTATGTGCAGTTGCGGCTGGGTTCCTTCTCGGCGGCGGACGTGGATTCGGCCCGCAAGAACGCGGAAAAATTCCAGGGGCAAAAAATCGGCTACACTTTTTCCCGGCAATACGCGGTGGTGCTCGACGCCACGGGCCGGCGGAGCGAGGCGGTCGCCGCGTTGCAGCGGCAGCTGTTTGCGCTGCCGGCGGAGGAACGCGGCGTGAACGATGATTTCCGCCTGCTGCTCGGAATCATGGCCGGTGCGGGGGAGGACGGCGTGGGCCGCAACGCCCTGAGCCAGTTGCTCGCGCACGGCAGCGATCCGGTGAAGCAACGGATCGCCCTGCAGTTGCTCGCGAACGCCTCCCTGCGCGGCCCGGCGTCGGCCCGGGCTGATTTCCGGAGAAAACTGGACGGGCTTATTTCGGCTTCGCCGGCCCATCCGATCCTCGAGGATCTGCTGCTGTTTCGTGCGCAGGTGGCGCTCATCGAAAAAAATTCCGGCAGTTATCTCCAGGCTGAGACGGATGCGAAAACGCTCCTGGAGAAATTTCCCGGCTCCCAGCTCAAGGCGCACGCCAACGGCATCCTGACGAGCGTGGCGTGGGAACAGCATCGTTATCGCACCGCCGCCGACTATGCCCAGCGGGCGCGGACCAGCCTCCCGCCCGGCCAGGCGCATGCCGAACTCGGGGTGCTGATCGCCGAGGCCTGGTACCGTTACGGGGATTATCGCAGTGCAGCCGATGCCTATGGCGCGGCTCTGGCCGAGCGTCCGGACGGGGTGAAAGCCGGCGTGCTCATGTTTCAACGCGTGCTGGCCGAAATCGAGGCGGCCCGGAGCGATCCTGCCCAGGAGGCGGAGCGTTTGCTCGCGGTCCAGGGGTTGCTGGACACGCTGGCCCGCGACTCGGGCTTCGATGTCGAAAACCGCTGGCAGGCCGAATGGAATTTGGCGCGCGCGTTGCAAGTCGCCCACCAAACCGGTGCGGCGTATGCGCGGGTCAACAAACTGCTGGCGTCGTCGTCCGGCGCAACGAACTTGCCGGAATTGAAATTGCGCGTGCGCATGGCCTGGTTGCAGGCGCAATTGTCGCGCGATGCCAAATTGCCGGAGCAAACCCTGAAACTGGCGGAGGCATTGCTCGGCACCCTGGGCTCCAATGCGACTGCCGGTCTCGAGGCCGATTTGCGCACGGAGTTGGCGAGCACGACGATCCTGCTGCGGGCGCAGGCGAACTTTGACCTCGGGCGCGAAGCCGCGGCGATTGACGTGCTGGAAAAACTACGGACGGATTATCCCAACAGTCTCGCGGCCATTTATTCGTTTATTGTGGCAGCCGATTACTACGGGGAGAAGGACCGGACCGATGAAGCCCAGAAGCTCCTCGCCACCCTGGCGGACAAATTTCCGGACAGCAGCTATGCCCCGCTGGCCCTTTATCAGGCGGCTTTGCTCGACGAACGCCGGGGCCAGGACACCAATGCGAACAACCGGCTTGAGCAACTCGTCACGCGTTATCCCGCCAGCGATCTCGTGTTCACGGCGAGACTCAAGCAGGGCGACTTGTTGCGGAAGCTCAACCGCTTCCCGCTGGCCGAGCAAACCTACGACGACATTATCCGGAAATTTCCGCGGCATCAGGGGGTGCTGGCGGCCAAACTCGCCTTGGCGGATTGTCACAGCGCGCAAGTGGCCGTGGACCCCGCCCATGCCGACCGGGCGCGCGAACTGTATGAAGGGCTGCTGGCGTGGCCGGATGCCTCGGTCGACTTGCGGGTGGAAGCGGGCGTCAAGCTGGGTGAAAATTATGTCACCCGCGGCAACCTCATGCGGGCGGAGCAGGTCTGGTGGAGCGATGTGGTCGACGCGTTTTTACTCAAGCCGGCGAATGCGGCGAAATTGAATGCGACCGGCCGCTTCTGGATGTCGCGGGCATTGTTGCGGCTCGGCGATCTTCGCGAACAGCAGGCCAAGCTCGAAGAGGCCAAGCAGGCTTGGTCGTTGATTCTGAAAATGACGCTGCCCGGGGAAACCGTGGCGAAATCGAAGCTGGCCCGTTTCAAGCCGGCGGAGGCCAAACCGTGAACCTGGAAGGCGCGCCCCGTTTCGGATTTACCTCCCGGAGTCCCTGAAGTCTAAATTTCCCCGCAATGTCTGTTCTCAACGTCAGCCTCTTCGCCAAGGGCGGTCCGATGATGGTGGTGGTGCTCATTCTGGGCGTCCTCTGCCTCCTGCTCACGATCGAGCGCATTCTCTTTTTGCATCGCGGACAGATTCGTTCCACGGCGTTCATCAACGGCATCAAGAACATCCTCGCGAAGCGCCGCATCGTGGAGGCCCTGACCGTGTGCGAAGAAACGCCCGGTCCGGTCGCGGCAGTGGTGAAGGCGGCGCTGTTGCACGCGGACGATGACGCTGAAAAAATGCGTTTTTATGTGCAGGAAGCGGCCGTGGTCGAACTGCCTGCCCTGGAACGGCGGTTGGGCTCGATCGCGGCCATTGCACAGGTGGCGCCGCTGGTCGGACTGCTCGGCACGATCCTCGGCCTGATCACGACCTTTCTGGCGTTTGAAAAGGATTATGCACCGGCCAGCGTGCTGGCGACCGGCATGTGGCAGGCGCTGCTTTGTTTGGCGGCCAGCCTGATGCTCGCCATTCCGGCCCATCTGGCGCATCATTTTCTGGCCGGCCGCGTGCGGGCGATCGTGCGCGACGTCGAATGGGCGGGGAATGAGATCATGAAGTACCTGTTGATCGAATATCGGAGCATTCCCTCGGGAGCGGACGAAGCCGAAGCGGTTCCCGAAAAAAAGCCATGATCACGCGCCCGCTCGACCTCGCCTCGAAATTGCGGCCGGAGCCCCGGAATTTCGATTTTCTGTTTCTGGTGAATGGCGGGCTGATCGTGCTTTTCTTCACGTTGTTCGGCTCGCCCTTCGTGCTCGCTCCGGGTTTGGGGATGAATTTCAAGATGCCGGAAATGCGTGGGGCGGGGCAGGGGGCTGTCGCGACCACCGATGTGATCAGCATCAAGCAGGGAGGGGTCATTGTCACCGAAAGCGGGAATATCACCCTGCCCCAGTTGCGCGACTGGCTGAAGGTGCGGGCGAAGGCTTCAAAGCATCCTCTATTATTGGTCCGGGCGCACGCGCAGATGCCGTTGGAAGACATCGCGGAAATCCAGGCTGCCGCCAAAGAGGCGGGTTATGCCGGTATCGTCCTCGGTGCCGAAGAACCTTCAGCGGTACGGGGAGGACGGTAGCGTGAAACGGGTCGTGGATGGTGCTGGGCGGATTTGGGTGGTTGCTGGAGTGATTACCTTGGTCGCTTTCCTGCTGGTAGTTGCGCTTTTTAGGACTCCCCCTGTCTCTTCAAAACCGGTCAGGCCGACCCTGACACCGACCCAAGTCGAACTGACCCAGCTGGGAAAGGAAGGGGACAAGCTTTTGCGCGAGCAGGCCGATCTTTATGATCCGACCCCGCTTTTCCTGCCGACCGAATGGAATGCCCGGCCGAATGACCTGCCGGTCAATGCGGTGCGAGGCCCCAGCGATGCTTTTCAGGGGTTTGCTTCCAAACCCACATTTAAGGAGGATTCCGCCCGCCTGACTTTCCCCGCGCCGATTGAGGTTCCGGCCAAGCCGGTCGATGCCTTGGCGGTTGGACCACCCGAAATGCCATTTGCAGGTATGGGACGAAGCGATCGGGCGTTGCCGCTATTGTCTCCCCGCAACGCTTTTATGGAGGTGGCGGCCGCCGGCACTGGAAAACTGGCCATCGCGCTGGCCCTGCAGGATTTTCGCCTCCCGGCGGAAACCGATTGGTCGCCGCTGGAGTTTCTCGTGGCGGTCGATCGCGCCGGATTGGTGGGGTCGCCGCGGCTTACGGCCAGCTCCGGCGTGGAGCAGGTCGACCTCTACTGCGGCAAATATCTGGTCAATGAACTGCAGCTGGGCGGTCGACTTGAACCCGGATTTTATCGAATCAAGATTGGGCCGTAGCTTTTTGCGAAAAAGAGCAAATTTGCTGTTGACGGTTGATTTACCGAGGCGCACTTTCGCCGCTCTTTTCGTCGTTTTTTGACCCAGTCTTGGTCTGCCCAGATAGCTCAGTTGGCAGAGCACGTCCTTGGTAAGGACGAGGTCGCCGGTTCGAATCCGGTTCTGGGCTCCAGGGTCAAATAGCGACGTCGGTAGGCTGCCGACGCTAAATAATAGGTCACCTTTCTAATCCAAATCCAACATCTCCATGGCTAAAGGCACATTCGAACGCAAGAAACCGCACGTCAACGTCGGCACCATCGGCCACGTCGACCACGGTAAAACCACGCTTACCACCGCGATTCTCGCAGTGCAGGCGCGCAAAGGCCTCGCAGAGGTTAAATCCTACGCAGATATCGCCAAGGGCGGGACCGTTCGCGATGCCTCCAAGATCGTCACGATTTCGGTCGCCCACGTGGAATATGAGTCGGACAAGCGCCACTACGCCCACGTCGATTGCCCCGGCCACGCCGATTTCGTCAAGAACATGATCACGGGCGCGGCCCAAATGGACGGCGCCATCCTCGTCGTCTCCGCCGCTGACGGCCCGATGCCGCAGACCCGTGAGCACATCCTCCTCGCCCGCCAGGTCGGCGTGCCGAAGATCGTGGTGTTCCTCAACAAGGTCGACCTCATCGACGACAAGGAGCTGCTTGACCTCGTCGAGATGGAAATCCGCGAACTCCTCACGAAATACCAATTTGATGGTGACAAGGCGACGATCATTCGCGGTTCCGCCACCGCGGCCTTGGATAACAAGCCCGAGGGCAACGAGGCGATCACGGCGCTGATGACCGCGATCGATACGGACATTCCGGAGCCCGTCCGCGAAATGGACAAGCCGTTCCTGATGTCCGTTGAAGACGTCTTCTCGATCACCGGTCGCGGCACTGTGGCCACTGGTCGTATCGAGCGTGGCGTGGTCAAGGTCAACGACACCGTCGAAATCGTCGGCCTCAAGGACACCACCACCTCGGTTGTCACCGGTATCGAAATGTTCCGCAAGCTGCTCGATAGCGGCCAGGCTGGCGACAACGTCGGTATCCTCCTCCGCGGTATTGAAAAAGAAGGCATCGAACGCGGCCAGGTGCTCGCGGCTCCGAAGTCGATCACCCCTCACAAGAAGGCCAATGCCGAAATTTACGTCCTCTCCAAGGAAGAGGGCGGTCGTCATACGCCGTTCTTCAATGGTTACCGTCCCCAGTTCTACTTCCGCACGACGGACGTAACGGGTATCGTCAACCTCCCGAAGGGCGTCGAAATGATCATGCCAGGCGACAACATCACGGTCGAAATCGACCTGATCGTCCCCATCGCGATGGAAAAGACCCAGAAGTTCGCCATCCGCGAAGGCGGCCGCACGATTGGTGCCGGTCGTATCACCGACATCATCGAATAACGCACAAATCACCGTTTCTCACGAAGCGCCGAGGTCTCTTCAGGGACCTCGGCTCTCGCGTCTAAGAAAGCAAACCACAGGGGTGTAGCTCAATTGGTAGAGTAGCGGTCTCCAAAACCGTTGGTTGGGGGTTCGATTCCCTCCGCCCCTGCCACTTTTCCCTCATGAAAAACCCGTTCAGCAGCGCGCGCATCTTCATCACCGAAATGGTCGGTGAGCTCCAGAAGGCTACCTGGCCAACTCGCACCGAATTGCGCGACTCCACGATCGTTGTGATCGTGGCGGCCGTCATCCTCGGGGTTTTCACTGCGATCAGCGATTTTTCACTCTATCAAGTCGTGAGTCTCTTCACCGACTGGGTCAGCTAAACCTGTTTCCCTATGGCCGCCCAAGTTTCCGCGCCCGTTGGCGCCCAGTGGTTCGCACTTCACACGCTCTCCGGCCAGGAGGGCAAGGTGAAGAACTACATTGAGAAGTTTAAAAAGGCCGAAGAGCTCGAAGAGCATATCTTCGAGGTGCTCCTGCCGACCGAAGTCGTCTCGGAAGTCAAAGCGGGCAAGAAGTCGACCAAGGTCCGCAAACTTTACCCGGGCTACGTCTTCATCCAGATGCGGCTCTACGACGAGGAAACCAAGGTCATCAACAAGCCGTGGTATTTCGTCAAGGAAGTCGCCGGCGTCATCGGTTTTGTCGGTGGCGATCATCCCGCGGCGCTGCGCCAGACTGAAATCGACGAAATCAAGGCCCGCATCGAGGCCGCCAACGGCAAGGAAGTCCCGAAGGTGCAATACACCGTCGGCGAAGAAGTGAAGATCAACGACGGTCCTTTCGCCAACCTCAACGGCCGCATCGACGAAATCGATCCCGCCCGTGGCAAACTCAAGATCTCTGTCTCCATTTTTGGCCGTTTCACTCCGGTCGAGCTCGAATACTGGCAAGTCCAACGCGTCACCGAGTAAACTCAATCATCTCCTCTTTTTCCCATGGCTAAGAAGATTCAAGGTTACATTCGCCTCCAACTCCCTGCCGGTGCGGCCAATCCCGCTCCCCCGGTCGGTCCTGCGCTGGGCGCTCAAGGCGTCAATATCATGGCGTTCTGTAAGGAGTTTAACGCGAAAACCAAGGAGCAGGCGGGCATGATTCTGCCGGTCATCATCACGGTCTACTCCGACAAGAGCTTCACTTTCATTCTCAAGTCCCCGCCGGCGGCCATCCTCCTGAAAAAGGCAGCCAACATCGCCAGCGGCTCGGCCAAGCCCAACCAGGACAAGGTCGGCAAGGTCACCCGCAAGCAGCTGCTCGAGATCTACAAGCTCAAGCAGAAGGACCTCAACGCGAAGAGCGACGAGGCCGGAATCAAGATCATCGCCGGCACCGCCCGCAACATGGGCATCGAAGTCGTCGACTAACCCTTTCGTCCGCACATCAACGAAACTCAAAGCGGGAGTCCCACCCGGGACGTTCGCACCGCAGGAGTCATCCATGGAAAAACACAGTAAACGTTATCGCAGCGCCGTCAAAGTCGCTGATCTCACCAAGGAATATCCGCTGCAGGAAGCGGTCGATATTCTCGCCAAATTCCCCAAGGCGAAGTTCGACGAGACCGTCGAGCTTTCCTTCCGCCTCGGCGTCGACGCCACTGCGGGCGAACAGATGGTGCGCGGCACCACGCCGCTGCCAAATGGCTCGGGCAAGAAGGTCCGCGTGCTCGTTTTCACCGACAATCCCAAGGTCGCCCTCGATGCGGGTGCCGATTTTGCCGGTCTGCAGGAAATGATGCAGAAGGTGAACGAAGGGTGGCTCGATTTTGACGTCGCGATCGCCACGACGGAAGCGATGAAGCAGGTCCGTACTCTCGCCCGCATCCTCGGCCCAAAAGGCCTGATGCCGAATCCGAAGAGCGGCACCGTCACCGACGACATTCCCGCCGGCATCAAGGCCGTCAAGGCCGGCCGCGTGGAGTTCAAAATGGACAAGGCGGCGAACATTGGCGTTGGCATCGGCAAGCGCTCGTTCACCACCGCCCAGATCATCGAGAACGCGCAGGCGGTCCTCGATGCGATCGGCAAGGCCAAACCCGCCTCCTTCAAGGGCGGCAATTACATCAAGACCGTCGCGATTTCCGCGAGCATGAGCCCCGGCGTACGCGTGGCCTCGGTTGAATTCAGCAAATACTAAACGGAGCCCGACCCATGAGAGCCGAAAAAAATTACCTGATTGCCGAGGTCGAGAGCCACCTCAAGAAATCCGACTACGTCATCCTCGCGAACTTCACGAAGGTCACGGTGGCCGACGTCGCCGAGTTGCGCTCCCGTCTCGCGACGGAGAAAGCCGAATTTCACGTCGTCAAGAACAGCTCGCTCCGCGTCGCGGCCAAGGCCCTCGGCCTGCCCGACCTGGAGAGCTCACTCGCCGGACCGACGGCCGTCATCGTTGGCGGCAAGAACTCCGCGGGCGTCGCCAAGATCCTGAAGAAATTCTTCGAGGAAAAGCAGAAGCTCGAGGTGAAGGTGGGCGTGATGGACAAGAAGCTGATCAGCGCGGGTGACCTCGCGAAGATCGCCGATTTGCCCTCGTTCGAAGCGCTTCGCTCGCAACTGCTCGGCCTGTTCTCGCAGAACGCCGCCGCGTTCGTTCGCGTGCTCGACGCCAAGGTCAAGAAGGAGCAGCCCGCTGCTCCGGCCGCCTGATTCCAACCTTTATCCTTTAAATCCAAACCATTTTTCCGGCGTCAGCCGGGGAAGAAAAACATCCAACAGGGCAGGCTAGGGGATACGTCTCTTAAACGCGTCTCACCTCCTGAGACCGCTAGTTCGCCCGAGGAGAAATCAATATGAGCAACATCACAGACGAACAAGGCATTGAGTGGCTGAACAGCAAAACGGTTCTTCAGCTCGCTGAGCTGGTCAAGACCCTCGAAGGCAAGTGGGGCGTATCCGCCGCCGCTGCCGTTGCCGCCGCTCCTGCGGGCGGTGCTGCCGCTGCCGCTCCGGCCGAAGAGAAGACCGAATTCACCGTCGTCCTCCTCGAGGCCGGCGCCAACAAGATCGGCGCGATCAAGGAAGTCCGCGCCATCACCGGTCTCGGCCTCAAGGAAGCCAAGGATCTCGTCGAAGGCGCGCCCAAGCCGGTCAAGGAAGGCGTCAACAAGGCCGAAGCCGAAGAGATCAAGAAGAAGCTCGAGGCTGCCGGCGCGAAGGTCGAACTCAAGTAATTCACTTGGCGATTTTCGACGCACAAAGTCCGGAATTTTCAGGACAGGCTGTGCACCTGCATGGCCTGTCCTTTGCCTCTTCTCCGCATAGTTCGTATAGTTCTTTTTTGGTTCTCTGACGTCCCTCCAGCCGTTAGCGCGCCCTGTCCGTTTTTGTCATCCTTTATCCAACCGGGAATACCATGGCCGACCGCACTCACACCGAACGCACTAACTTCGGCAAACTCCGCGAAGTCATTCAGCCGCCGAACCTGATCGAAATCCAGATCACGTCCTATCTCGACTTCCTGCAAAAGGGCACGCCCGAGAAGCAGCGCAAGCCGCAGGGCCTCGAGGCCGTCTTCCGCGAGGTCTTCCCCATCGAGAGCTATGATGGCCGCCTCGTGCTGGAATACGTTTCGTACACCCTGGGTGAGCCCAAGAACACCGAGATCGAGTGCATCCGGGAAGGCATCACCTATTCCGTGCCGCTTTACGTGAAGCTCCGCCTCCGTGAGGAAGACTTCATCAAGGACGAGGAAATCTACATGGGCGAAATCCCGATGGTGACCGAGCGTGGCTCCTTCATCATCAACGGCGCCGAGCGCGTCGTGGTTTCGCAGCTCCACCGTTCCCCCGGCATCGCGTTCGAGGTCACCCCGCACCCGAACGGCAAGCTGCTGCATTCCTTCCGCATCATTCCCGATCGCGGCACCTGGCTTGAAGTGCAGTTCGACAATAACGATCTGCTCTACGTTTACCTCGACCGCCGCCGCCGCCGCCGCAAGTTCCTGATCACGACCCTGCTGCGCGCGATCGGCTACAGCTCGGATATCGACCTGCTGAACCTTTTCTACGAGATCAAGGATCTCAAGGTCTCCAAGGCCCTCGATCTGGAGAATGTTTCCACGCTCGTTCTGGTGGAAGACGCGATCGACGCCCAAAAGGGCGTGGTTCTCGCACGTGCCTTCGAACCGCTCACGAAAGCGATCGTCCGCACCTTCGAAAAGCATGACATCACTTCAATCCGCGTGATCGACACGGCCCTCGATGAAGGCGCGCTCATCCGTGCCCTCAAGAAGGACCCGACCCGCAACGAAGAGGAAGCGCTCAAGGAAATCTACAAGCGTCTCCGTCCGGGCGAACCGCCGACCACGGCGAACGCCAAGGCTCTGCTCAAGCGTCTTTTCTTCGATCCGAAACGCTATGACCTCGGCCGCGTGGGCCGTTACAAGGTCAACCAAAAGCTCGGCCTGAAGGTCGATCTCGAACAGCGTATTCTGGAGTCGGGCGACGTGGTTGGCGCCACCAAGTACCTCGTCCGCTTGCGGAAGGGTGAGGGCGTGGTTGACGACATCGATCACCTCGGCAGCCGCCGGGTCCGTACCGTTGGCGAACTTTTGGCCAATCAATGCCGCGTGGGCCTCGCCCGCACGGAGCGCCTCGTGCGCGAGCGCATGACGATGTATGACCAGAGCGTCGACTCGATCACACCACAAAAGCTGATCAACCCGAAGGCCCTGACGACTGTCATCCGCGATTTCTTCGCGCGCAGCCAGCTCTCGCAGTTCATGGACCAGATCAACCCGCTCGCGGAGGTCACGCACAAGCGCCGCCTCTCTGCGCTCGGGCCAGGAGGTCTCAATCGCGAACGCGCCGGCTTCGAAGTCCGCGACGTGCATCCTTCGCACTACGGTCGTATTTGTCCGATCGAAACGCCTGAAGGCCCGAACATCGGTCTGATCAACTCGCTCTCGACCTATGCGCGGGTCAACGAGTTTGGTTTCATCGAAACCCCTTATCGCCATGTGAAGGACGGTCGCGTCTCCGACAAGATCGACTACCTCACCGCCGACCAGGAAGAGGCCAAGGTCATCGCCCAGGCCAACGCCGAAATCGACGACAAGAATTACTTCGTCGGCAAGGTTACCGTTCGTAAGGACGGCGAGTTTCTCGAAGTACCCGCCTCCGAGGTGGACTACATGGACGTATCGCCGAAACAGGTCATCTCGATCGCGGCCGGCATGATTCCGTTCCTTGAGCACGACGATGCGAATCGCGCGCTGATGGGTGCGAACATGCAACGCCAGGGTGTTCCATTGCTCCAGGCCGAGGCTCCGTTTGTGGGCACTGGCATCGAAGAGCGTGTCGCTCGCGATTCCAAGATCGTGGTGGTGGCCGAAGACAGCGGCATCGTCGCCTCGGTCGACGCCAAGCGTATCATCGTCACCAAGGACGGAGAACTGCCCCGCAACGTTAAGAACGATCCGAAGAACCACGTTTATGTGTATGAACTGCGGAAGTTCATGCGCTCGAACGCCGGCACCTGCTTCAATCAGAAGCCGATCGTCGAGCAGGGTCAGAAGATCAAGGCCGGCCAGATCATCGCCGACGGTCCTTCGACCGATCAGGGCGAAATGGCCCTCGGTCGTAACGTGCTCGTCGCGTTCATGCCCTGGAACGGTTATAACTTCGAAGACGCGATTCTCATCTCCGAGAAGGTGCTCCGTGAAGACATCTTCACCTCAATCCATATCCAGGAATTCGAAGTGACTGCTCGCGACACCAAGCTCGGGCCTGAAGAAATCACGCGCGACATCCCGAACGTGGGTGAAGAAGCCCTCAAGAACCTCGATCACAACGGCGTCATCCGCATCGGTGCCGAGGTAAAGCCTGGCGACATCCTCGTCGGCAAAATCACGCCCAAGTCCGAAACCGAACTGGCGCCCGAGGAAAAGCTCCTCCGCGCGATCTTCGGCGAAAAGGCCGCGGACGTGAAAGACACCTCCCTTGTCGTTCCTTCCGGTGCCGCTGGCATCATCATGGACGTGAAGGTTTCCTCCCGGATCGATAACCAGGAAGAGAAGCTTTCGCCGTCCGACCGTCGCCGCCAGATCAAGCAGATCCAGGAAGAGTACAAGACGCAGATGGACAAGTTGCGCGAAGGCCTCACCGAGGCCCTCTCCAACATCCTCCTCGGCGAAAAGATCCCGCTCGACGTCATCAACGGCGAAACGCGCGAGATCATCATCCCGGCTAATCGCAAGATCACCAAGACGCTTCTCCGCAAGCTCGCTGCCGTCTCCAAGCACGTCGAAATCGATCCGTCCCCGGTTCGCATCAAGATCATGGAGATCATCGGCTCGTACCAGACGAAGTTCGACGAGCTCGAGAGCGACCGCGAACGCAAGGTCGGTGGCGTTGAGTCGGGCGAAGGTTCGGCCGACGGTGCGATCAAGCAGGTCAAGGTCTACATCGCCACCAAGCAAAAGCTTGAGGTCGGTGACAAGATGGCCGGCCGCCACGGTAACAAAGGTGTCGTGGCCAAGATCGTGCCTGAGGAAGACATGCCGTTTCTCCCGGATGGCACGCCGGTTGAAATCTGTTTGAATCCGCTGGGCGTACCTTCGCGTATGAACGTCGGCCAGGTGTTGGAGACGCATCTCGGTTGGGCTTGCAAAAAGCTTGGCATGAAAGTCGCCACTCCGGTGTTCGACGGCATTTCCGAAAAGAAAGTGCGCGAATACCTCAAGGAGGCCAAACTGCCTTCCTCAGGTAAGAGCCCGCTGCTCGACGGTCGTACCGGCGAGAAGATCGATCAGGAAGTGGTCGTCGGCTACATCTACATGATGAAGCTGAACCATCTTGTGTCGCACAAGATCCACGCCCGTGCAGTCGGTCCTTACTCGCTCGTCACGCAGCAACCGTTGGGCGGCAAAGCCCAATACGGTGGCCAGCGTTTCGGCGAAATGGAAGTGTGGGCGCTCGAGGCCTATGGCGCAGCTCACACCCTCCAGGAACTCCTCACCGTCAAGTCCGACGACGTGCAGGGACGCACCAAGATCTACGAGTCGCTCGTCAAGGGCGACAACACGCTGCAGGCCGGTACGCCCGAGTCCTTCAATGTGTTGATCAAGGAAATCCAGTCCCTCGGTCTCGACATCAAGCTCAACAAACGCGATGCGCTCGGTTTTGGCACTTGAGCCGCCGCCGCATCCGCGCCTTCACCCTTTTAACAAACGTCAGGGAGATCACACATGAGCATCCAACCTTCTGAAAACGCCTCCGCCGCCCGCGATGAAGCGCGCAGTGTCATGGGCATCGAGGAGAACGCATTCGATTGCGTCTCCATCACCGTCGCTTCGCCCGAAGTCATCCGCAAGTGGTCCCGGGGCGAGGTCAAGAATCCCGAGACCATCAATTACCGCACGTTCAAGCCCGAGCCGGGTGGTCTCTTCTGCCAAAAAATCTTTGGCCCGGTCCGTGACTACGAGTGCGCCTGTGGAAAGTACAAGCGCATCAAGTACAAGGACGTCGTGTGCGACCGTTGCGGCGTCGAAGTGACGATCGCGCGCGTCCGCCGCGAGCGCATGGGGCATATCGAGCTGGCTGTTCCGGTCGCTCACATCTGGTTTCTCAAGAGCATGCCGAGCCGTCTCGGCCTGTTGCTCGACATGACCGCCCGTTCACTCGAGCGCGTCATTTACTACGAGAACTACATGGTCGTCGATCCGGGCAAGACCCCGCTCGAGCTCAAGCAGCTGCTCACCGACACCGAGTACCGCCAGGCGCTCGACGAATACGGTGACGATTCCTTTGTTGCCAAGATGGGCGCGGAAGCCGTTCGCGACTGTCTCGTCAAGATGGACATGGATGCGACCGTTGCCGAACTGCACGAGCAGATGCGCGCGACCAAGTCGAAGCAGATCAAAAAGAAGCTCTCGAAGCGCCTGAAGGTCATCCAAGGCTTCATTCACTCGAAGTCCCGCCCGGAATGGATGGTACTCGAAGTGCTGCCGGTCATCCCGCCCGACCTGCGCCCACTCGTTCCTCTCGAAGGCGGCCGTTTCGCGACGTCCGACCTCAACGATCTCTACCGCCGGGTGATCAACCGCAATAATCGGTTGAAAAACCTGATGCAGCTGAAGACGCCTGACGTTATCATTCATAACGAAAAGCGCATGCTGCAGGAAGCGGTTGACGCGCTCTTCGACAATGGCCGCCATGGCCGCCCGGTCACGGGTGCCGGCAATCGTCCGTTGAAGTCGCTGTCTGACATGCTCAAGGGCAAGCAAGGGCGTTTCCGCCAGAACTTGCTCGGCAAGCGCGTCGATTATTCCGGCCGTTCCGTCATCGTCATCGGCCCGGAGCTCAAGCTTCACCAATGCGGTCTGCCGAAGAAGATGGCGCTGGTTCTCTTCGAACCGTTCATCATCCGCCGGCTAAAGGAACTCGGCTTCGTGCATACCGTGCGCGGCGCCCGCAAGATGATTGAAAAGAAATCACCGGAAGTCTGGGACATCCTCGAGGAAGTCACCAAGGGCCATCCGGTGCTGCTCAATCGCGCGCCGACGCTTCACCGTTTGTCGATCCAGGCGTTCGAGCCAATCCTCATCGAAGGCGAAGCCATCCGGATTCACCCGCTCGTCTGTACCGCTTACAACGCGGACTTCGACGGCGATCAAATGGCGGTGCACGTGCCGCTTTCCCTGGAAGCGATCATGGAGTGCAAACTCCTCATGATGGCGACGTCGAACATCTTTTCGCCGTCCTCGGGCAAGCCGATCCTTACGCCGTCGCAGGACATCGTCCTCGGCGCTTATTATCTCACCATCGAGCCGCGCAAGAAGCCGGCCAAGAACGAGCGCGTGCCGCTGCTCAGCGGTTTGCAGGAAGTTCTCTATGTCAAAGCCGACGGCGCCCTCAAGGTGCATGACTGGGTCGAGGTTCCGAACCCCGACTTCGGCCGCGATTCGGTCTACGGTAACAAGGAGAAGAAGACGCTCCGCACGACGGTGGGCCGCGTGATCTTTAACCAGATCTGGCCCGTCGGACTCGGCTTCATCAACTTCCCGGTTCCGAAGGGCAAGCTCGGTGACCTGATTCTCAATACCTACAAGATCTCGGGCAATCAAGTGACCGTCGAGACGCTCGACAAGCTGAAGGAGCTCGGTTTCCAGACCGCCTTCCAGGCCGGCATCTCGATCGGTATCGATGACATGATCATCCCCGAGTCGAAGAAGGACATTGTCGCCGACTCGCGCAAAAAGATCGCCGAGGTCGAAGCCCAGTTCAACAAGGGTATCATCACCGACGGCGAACGTTACAACAAGGTCGTCGATATCTGGACCGGTGCCACCGACAAGATTGCCAAGGAAGTTTTCGCCAAACTCGAAAACAACGACGGCAAGAACGAGGTGAATCCCGTCTACATCATGATGGATTCCGGAGCGCGCGGTAACAAACAGCAGGTCCGCCAGCTGTGCGGTACCCGCGGTTTGATGGCCAAGCCATCCGGTGAAATCATCGAGCGCCCCATTTTGTCCTCGTTCCGCGAGGGCCTCACGGTGCTCGAATACTTCATCTCGACGCATGGTGCCCGCAAGGGTCTCGCCGACACCGCGCTCAAGACGGCTGACGCCGGTTACCTCACACGCAAACTGTGTGACGTGGCTATGGATGTCATCATTGCCGAGGACGATTGCGGCAGCCGCGATGGCGTGTGGAAGAAGGCGATCTTCGAAGGTGACGACGAAATCGTCGGCCTCAAAGAGCGCATCATCGGCCGCTTCTCCAGCGACGACCTCTATAATCCCCTCAATCCCTCCGAACTCCTGGTTGGCGCCGGCGAGCTCATCACCGAGGAAATGGGCGCGAAGATCGACGACTCCGGCATCGAGCGGGTCAAGATCATGTCTCCTCTCACGTCGAACAGCCAACACGGCATCGACGCCAAGAGCTACGGCATCAATCCTGCGACCAACAAGGTTGCCAAAATCGGCGACTCGGTCGGCATCATCGCCGCCCAGTCGATCGGCGAGCCGGGCACGCAGCTCACGATGCGTACGTTCCACATCGGTGGCGTGGCGTCGGGCGGCTTCAAGACGCCTGAAATCCGCGTCCGTTCGAGCGGCATCGTGAAGTACAAAGGCCTGCGCCTGGTGCCCACGGCTGACGGTGCGAGCATTGTGCTCAACAAAACAGGCACCATTCAGATCGTCGATTCCGACGACAAGGAATTGGAATCTTACAACATCGTGGTCGGCTCTTATCTGCCGGTCGGCGATGGCGAGAAGATCGAAAAAGCCGCCGTCCTCGCGCAATGGGATCCTTACAACATTCCCGTGCTTTCCGAAAAGGGTGGCACGCTCGTGTTCAAGGACATGATTCCTGGCGTTACCGTGAAGCGCGAACTCGACGAATCGTCGGGCCGCATTGCCACCGTCGTCATCGAACACAAGGAAGATCTCAACCCTCAGATCGAAGTGCTTTCGGACAAGGGCAAGCCGCTCGCGGCCTACTCGATTCCCGTTGGCGCGCAGATCGCGGTCAACGAGAGCGATATCATCGCTCCCGGTGCACTGTTGGCCAAGACTCCCCGTCAGGCCTCGAAGACCAAGGATATCACCGGCGGTCTTCCGCGGGTGGCTGAACTCTTCGAAGCGCGTCGTCCGAAGGATGCCGCGGAAATGGCCCGGATCGACGGCGTCGTTTCCTTTGAGGGCACCGTTCGCGGCAAGCGCAAGCTCGTCGTGAAAAACGAGGAGACCCAGCAGGAAGAGGAACATCTCATCCCGACCGGCAAGCACATCATTGTGCAACCTGGCGACGTGGTCCACAAAGGCCAGCACCTCACCGAAGGCGCGGCCGATCCACACGAAATCCTGGAAATCCTGGGACCAAGCGCGCTCTACGACTTCCTGATTTCGCAGGTGCAGGAAGTCTATCGTCTCCAAGGCGTGACGATTAACGACAAGCACATCGAGATCATCATCCGCCAGATGTTGCGCAAAGTCCGGATCACCGATCCGGGCGATAGCGAATACTTCTGGGGCGAACAGGTGGACCGTGCGGCGTTTCTGGCCGATAACAAGCGCATCGAGGAAGCTGGTGGTAAACCCGCTGAAGCTGAGCCGATCCTGCTTGGCATCACGAAGGCCTCGCTCGAGACCGAAAGCTTCATTTCGGCGGCCTCATTCCAGGAAACGACTCGCGTGCTCACCGATGCATCGACGCTGGGCAAGGTCGATATGCTGAAGGGCTTCAAGGAAAACGTCATCATGGGGCATTTGATTCCGGCGGGCACGGGCCTACCGAAATACAAGAACCTCAAGATCACGCTGCCACTCGGCGGAGAGCTGCCGATGGACGAAGTGAAAGCCACCGAAGCGAGCTGAGTTCTCACGCTTTTAATTCAAAGCCGCGGCCACTTGGCCGCGGCTTTTTTATTTTTAAAGATCAGGCCCTTCACTCGAGTAAGCAGGGTAGGATAATACATAACTTAATCAGATTGAATATATTGGGTGTAATTTTACCCAGGAATAGCCGCCGGAACAGGCTGTTTCCACTACTAGGTATTTCTCCGGACGGCCCCGTGACTCTCTTGCACCTCTTCCGTCATTCAAATGTCACAAAACCCCGGCTCGTGGGGTAAAAATGATCGATTTGGTATCTCGGACCCTTGCAGGTGGTTAGCATCTCCAAAAATAGAGGGCCAATGACCTATAATTTTTGAAATTTTACTTGTCAGGTATAGGGTGTTTCCCCATCTCTCGAATCCTCCCGCCAAAACTGCATGTAGAGCTTAGCTCCATGTGGTTTATCGCCTGGCCTTCACCGGCCGGGCGATTTTTTTATACAGATCCGAAGGAGTCAGTCTGGGAAAAATTCAGTTGCTGAAGATTCAGCTTGAACTCCCTTCGCGAGACACGAGGTTCAACCGCTCCACTTCTCTTCTGTGCGTTGTCGGCCTCGGCCCATGGCGCTTTTTCACTCGCGAGACAGGTTTCAAAACCTGGTTTTCGCGAACATCTCATTTTTTGGCCAAAAAGTTCTTGCTGCGGTTTTGCCACTTGGTAGTTTCCACCTCTTTTCTCAAATTCTCACTCTTCTCAATTTCGTATGCCGACCATCAATCAACTCGTGCGCAAAGGCCGCCGCAAGGTGCGCATCAAGTCGAAGTCCCCGGCTTTGGCGGGGAACCCGTTTCGTCGTGGCGTCTGCGTGCAGGTGATGACCCGCACTCCGAAGAAGCCCA
This sequence comes from Opitutus sp. GAS368, assembly GCA_945859965.1. GTDB lineage: Bacteria > Verrucomicrobiota > Verrucomicrobiia > Opitutales > Opitutaceae > CAMAPG01. The sequence continues at coordinate 22,322 of CAMAPG010000003.1, forward strand.
ATTCGGCTATTCGTAAGGTCGCTAAGGTCCGTCTGACCAATGGCAACGAAGTGATTTCCTATATTCCTGACGAAGGTCACAACCTTCAGGAGCATTCCATTGTCCTCGTGCGCGGCGGCCGTGTGAAGGATCTCCCCGGCGTTCGTTATCACATTGTCCGCGGCACACTCGATGCCACCGGCGTCGAAAAACGTCGTCGCAGTCGCTCCAAATACGGGGTGAAACGCCCGAAGGCTGCCAAGTAAACCGCTCTTTCCAACCCAACTTTTTTCGTCATGTCACGCCGCCATAGAGCCGAGAAACGCCAGGTCGCTCCCGATGCCCGCTACAGCAGCCCGCTGGTTGCGCATTTGGTCAATGTCATCATGAAGAGCGGCAAAAAGAACCTTGCCCAGCGCATCGTCTATGGCGCCTTCGAAAAAGTTTCCGAAAAGCTCGAAAAGGGCGATCCGGTGGACCTGTTGCTCGGCGCGCTTGAAAATGCCCGCCCGCGCTTGGAAGTGAAGAGCCGCCGCGTCGGTGGCGCCACCTATCAGGTGCCCGTTGAAATTTCGTTTGAACGCCAGGAAAGTCTCGCGCTCCGCTGGATTGTGGATGCTGCGACCGGCCGCAAGGGAACGACCATGAAGGACGCCCTCGCCGCCGAGATCATCGACGCTTACAACAACACGGGCAGCGTCGTGAAGAAGAAGGAAGACACCCATAAAATGGCCCAGGCCAATCGCGCCTTTGCCCACCTCCGCTGGTAAGTCCCAGCCCCCTTTTGTCCATGTCTGCCGTTTCTGCACCCGTTATTACTGTCGTTACCGACAAAGCCAAGGTTTCGCCGGTCAACGCGAAAGAACGTCCTTTTCCTCTGGAGTGGACGCGCAACATCGGCATTGCCGCGCACATTGATGCGGGCAAGACCACGACGACCGAGCGCATTCTCTTTTATTCCGGCGCTGTCCATAAGATGGGCGAAGTCCATGAAGGTACCACGGTGACCGACTGGATGGAACAGGAGCGCGAACGCGGCATTACCATCACGGCGGCCGCCATTTCCTGTGCTTGGAACGCCTCGTGCGGTCCTTGGAAGGGGATCAAGCAGCGGATCAATATTATCGACACTCCCGGACACGTGGATTTCACGGCCGAGGTCGAACGTTCCCTCCGCGTCCTCGACGGCGCAGTTGCGGTGTTCGATGCCGTTTCCGGCGTGCAGCCCCAATCTGAAACGGTTTGGCGCCAGGCGAACAAATACCGGGTGCCGCGCATTGCATTCATCAACAAGATGGATCGCGTGGGCGCCGATTTTCACCGCGCGATCGATGATATCCGCACGAAGCTGAAGGGCAACGCGCACGCGCTGTTCCTGCCGATCGGCAAGGAAGAAAACTTCAGCGGCCTGATCGACTTGGTGCAGATGATCGCCTATATTTTTGATGATACCAAGGATCCGCTTGGTCTCGTTCCCGTAACGGCGGCGATCCCGGACGCTTTGCTGGCTGAAGCCAAAAAATTCCGCGAGAAGCTGATCGAGGCGGTTTCCGATTACGATGATGTGATCGCCGAAAAATATCTTTCCGGTCAGGAGATCAGTGTCGAGGAGTTCACGCTCGCGGTCCGCAAAGCGACCATCTCGCTCAATTTCTGCGGCGTTATCCCTGGCTCGGCCTTCAAAAAGAAGGGCATCCAGCGCTTAATCGACTGCGTCGTTAATTACCTTCCGAGCCCTATCGACGTTCCGCCGATGAAGGGGCAGGACAGCGATGGCAAAGAAGTCGAGGCTGTCGTCAACGACAAGGCCAAGATGGCTGGTCTCGCTTTCAAACTCTGGACCGATCCGTTCGTCGGCAAAATCGTTTTCTTCCGCGTCTACACCGGCGTGGTGAAGAAGGGGATGTCGATGTACAATCCGCGCACGCGCCGTGGTGAACGCGTTTCCCGGCTCGTGCTCATGCGCGCGATGGACCGTGAGGAAATCGACCTCGCTTACTCGGGCGACATCTGTGCGCTGGTCGGCGTCAAAGAGGTCATCACCGGAGACACGCTCTGCGACGAAGATTTCGACATTCGTCTCGAACCACCGTCATTCCCGGAGCCCGTCATCTCGATGTCGATCGAGCCGAATTCGAAGGCCGACCAGGAAAAAATGGGCACTGCTTTACAGCGGCTTGTGGCCGAGGATCCGACCCTCCGCGTTTCTACCGATCCGGATAGCGGTCAGACCATTCTTTCCGGTATGGGCGAGCTCCATCTCGAAATCATTCTCGATCGGATGAAGCGTGAGTTCAAGGTCGAGGCCACCTCCGGCAAGCCACAGATCGCCTACCGCGAGACGATCACCGTTGCCTCCGAGGGCGAGGGCAAGTTCATCCGCCAATCGGGCGGCAAGGGCCAGTACGGTCATGTTTGCATTACGCTCGAGCCGAACGGAAAGGGTAAGGGCATCGAAATTACCAATGAGACGGTCGGCGGCTCGATCCCGAAAGAATTTATCAAGCCTGCCATCGAGGGGATCAAGGAAGGTACCAATAACGGTGTCATCGCTGGCCATCCTGTGGTCGATATCATCGTCAAGATTACCGATGGTTCCTTCCACGAGGTCGATTCGTCGGAGCTCGCGTTCAAAATGGCCGGGATCTTTGCGTTCAAGGACGCGATGAAAAAGGCCACCCCGATCCTGCTCGAACCCATCATGGGCGTCGAGGTCACCACTCCCGAGGAATATCAGGGCGATCTCATCGGCGACATCAACCGTCGCCGCGGCCGCATCAACGGCATGGAGAACAAGGCTGGCGCATGCATCATCGATGCGCAGGCGCCGCTCGAGACCCTCTTCGGTTACGTCACCGACATTCGCTCGCTTTCGAAGGGCCGCGCCAGCGCGGGTATCACCCCGTCGCATTTCGAGCAGGTGCCAAATTCACTTCTGCAAAAAATCGTCGAGTCCACCGCCAAGGGCCCGTCCCGCACTTAAACCCTCGTTCTTTTTTCGTCATGAAAGGCCAACGCATTCGCATCAAACTCCAGGGCTTCGACTATCGAGTCATCGACCAGTCGGCCACGGAGATCGTCGAGACCGCCAAGCGCTCCGGCGCCCGGGTCTCCGGCCCCATCCCTTTGCCGACCCGCATCGAGAAGCTCTCCGTGAACCGCTCGCCGCACGTCGACAAGAAGTCCATGGAGCAGTTCGAGACGCGCACGCACAAGCGTCTCATCGACATCATCGAACCCACCGCGCAAACGGTGGATGAACTCAAGAAACTCAATCTCCCGTCCGGCGTAGATATTACCATCAACGTCTAAGACTGACTTTAACTCAACGTTAGCAGCTGCCTGTGTGCCTTCCGGCACCGCCAGGTTTCGACTAATGTAGGTCCCTTAAACGGAAACTATCCACCTACCGCTTAGCCCATGATCTCATCGCTTCTCGGCAAAAAAATTGGCATGACGCAGGTCTACGACGCTCAAAACGTCCTGGTCCCCGTCACTGTGGTTGAAGCTGGACCCTGCTCAGTGGTCCAAGTCAAAACCGTAGAAACCGACGGCTACAACGCCGTCCAAATCGGCTTCTCCACCAAGAAGGCCAAAAACACGAGCAAGGCTGAACTCGCCCACGCGAAAAAAGCCGGCCTCGACAACGCCCCCCGCGTCCTTGGCGAAGTCCGCCTGACTGCCGCCTCCACGCTCAAAGTGGGTGATGTCGTCACGGTCGCGACCTTCGCGGAAGGCCAGTTCGTCGACGTCATCGGCGTCTCGAAGGGCAAAGGTTTTCAAGGCGTCGTGAAGCGATTCCGGGTTGCGGGCGGTCCTGCCACGCACGGATCGATGTTCCATCGCCGCATCGGCTCCATCGGTATGCGCCAGACCCCTGGTCGCACCTGGAAAAATCAATCGATGCCCGGCCACATGGGCAGTGACGCCCGCACGGTGCAGAACCTGCGCGTTGTGAAAGTCATCGCCGACAAGAACCTCATTTTGGTGAAGGGCGCGATCCCTGGTGCGAATGGCGACGATGTCCTCGTTCGCTCCGCCATCAAGGGCCAGCCCAAGGCCGTCAAAGCCTAACCCGGAGACCGCACAACCATGAAATTCACCGTTTTCAGTTCCGACGGAAAGACGAGCAGCGAAAAAGATTTCGCCAATCTTCCCACCTTCGAAGGCGACAAAGGCCTTCAGGCGGTCAAGGAAGTCATCGTCGCCATCAACGCCAACAACCGCCAGGGCACGCACTCCACGAAAACCCGTGGCGAAGTCCGCGGCGGCGGCAAAAAGCCGTGGCGCCAGAAGGGCACCGGTCGCGCCCGCGCCGGTTCCATTCGCTCCCCGCTGTGGGTGGGCGGCGGCGTCGTGTTCGGTCCGAAACCGCGCGACTATTCCAAGAAAATCAATGCTAAGGTAAAGGCGCTGGCTTTCAGCCGCGCGTTGTTCGATCGCGCCACGGCCGGGGAAATCGCCGTCATCGAGGCGTTCGATGCCAAGGTCAAGAAGACCAAGGCGATCAATATCGTCGTTTCGCTGATCGCCCCGAAGGGCAAAGTGCTCCTCGTCGATGCTCCCTTCGCCGTCGAGACTGCACGCGCTTCCCGCAACATCGAGCGCGTCTCGCTACAGGATGCCGCGAAGCTCAACACCCTCGATCTCGCGCAATACAAGAAGATCATTGTTAGTACCAAGGCGCTCGAGGCCATCATCGCCCGCGTCAACGGAGGAAAGAACTGATGCAAGCCGACAAAGTATTAAAACTCGTCCGTCTCACGGAAAAATCCAACAAGCTCAGTTCCGAGCTTGGCCAGTACACCTTTGAGGTTTTCTCGAGCGCCACGAAGCACACCGTCGCCACCGCCGTCGAGCAGACCTTCAAGGTCACAGTGCGTCGCGTGAACATCCAGAATTACCGCGGCAAAAACAAAAAGAGCCGCCAGGGCCGCCCCAGCACGACCTCCGACTTCAAGAAGGCGATCGTAACGCTCAAGGCCGGCGACAAAATCGAGCTCGTCTAATCACGACTTCGTTCGATCCGGAGAAAAACCACCATGGCTATCAAATCCTTTCGTCCTCTCACGCCTTCCGGGCGCTTCACCCAGCTCAACCAGGTGACGGGCATCCTCACAAAGAAGCGCCCCGAGCGCGGTCTCACGGAGCCCAAGCCCAAGACCGGCGGCCGCAACAACAACGGCCGGCTCACGTCGCGCCATCGCGGCGGCGGCCACAAGCAGCTGTACCGCGTGATCGATTTCAAGCGCGACATCATCGACATGCCGGCCCGCGTGCAGGCGATCGAGTATGATCCGAACCGCACGGCGCATCTCGCGCTGGTGGCCTATTCGAATGGCGAAAAGCGCTACATCCTCGCACCCGAGGGCCTGATCGTCGGCGCCACCATCGTGGCGGCCAACAAGGCGACGACGAACGACTTCCTCGTCGGCAACAATTTCCCGCTCTCGCTCATTCCTCCGTCCACGAAAGTGCACGCGGTTGAGCTCATCCCTGGCCGCGGCGCTCAGATCGCCCGCTCCGCCGGTGCTGCGCTTGAACTGATCGCGGTCGAAGGCGACCAGGCACAATTGAAAATGCCCTCGGGCGAATTCCGTTTTGTCCACGCGAACTGCCGGGCGACGATCGGCATCGTTGGCAACGGCGACCACAACAAACAATCGCTCGGCAAAGCCGGCCGCGCCCGCTGGCTTGGGAAGCGTCCTCATGTCCGCGGTGTCGCGATGAACCCGGTCGACCATCCGAACGGTGGCGGTCAGGGTAAATCCAAGGGTGGTGGCGGCCGCCAGCAGCTCGTTTCTCCCTGGGGCCAGCTCGCCAAGGGTTTCCCAACCCGTCGCCGTTCGAAGCTCTCGAACAGCATGATCATTGTCCACCACAACGGCCGCAAGCCGCGCGGCGGGAAATAACCCCTAGCATTTTCGCACCATGGCACGTTCCATCAAAAAAGGCTTCTTCGTTGATTACCACCTGCTCGAAAAAATCGAGAAAGCGGTCAAAACCGGCGCCAAGAAACCCATCCAGACCTGGTCCCGCCGCTCGACGATCACGCCTGATTTTATCGGGCACACGTTTAGCGTGCACAACGGCAAGATCTTCACCGCCGTCTACGTTACCGAAAACATGGTGGGTCACAAACTCGGCGAGTTTGCCCCGACGCGCATCTTCAAGGCGCACGGTGGCATGACGCGCAAAGAAATTTAATTTTTAACTGAATCAAAATCGAAAAGGGTAGGGCGCCACGCGCCGCTATCGCCGAAACCGGAATCACACCATCATGGACGTTCAAGCTCTCACCCGTTACGCGCGTATGTCGCCGAAGAAAGTGCGCGAAGTCGTGCGCACCATCCAGGGCCGCAAGGCCACGGAAGCCGTCGATTATCTGACGCTCATCCCGCGCAAGTCGGCGCGCCTCATCGCCAAGACGCTCAAAAGCGCCATCGCGAATGCCGAGAACAACAACAATCTCTCGGCCGACAGCCTCACCGTCAAAAGCGCCATCGTCGAAAACGGTCCCGTGCTTAAACGTTTCAAGGCTGGTGCCCGCGGCACCGCAATGCCCCGCCGCAAGAAAATGTCCCACATCCGCATCATTCTCTCGGACGGTAACTCCAACTAACTTTCACCATGGGCCAAAAAACCAATCCGATCGGTTTCCGTCTTGCCGTCCGCCGCAACTGGCAGTCCCGCTGGTTCGCCACGAAGAAGGATTTCCCCAAGCTGCTCCTTGAGGATCAAGTCATCCGCACCAAGCTGATGGAGAAGCTGAAGCAGGCCTCCGTGCCGCGCATCTTCATCGAGCGCGCCTCCAACCGCGTCCGCGTCAAGATTTACACCGCCCGTCCCGGCATCGTCATCGGCCGCAAGGGCCAGGAAATCGAGAAGATCAAGGAAGAGCTCGCGAAGCTCACCGGTAAGGAAATCCTGCTCGATATTCAGGAAGTGAAGAAGCCCGAGATCGAGGCCCAGCTCGTGGCCGAGAACGTCGCGCTGCAGCTCGAACGCCGCATTGCCTTCCGTCGTGCGATGAAGAAGGCGGTTGAAATGGCCATGGCGCTCGGCGCCGAAGGTATTCGTATCCAGTGCTCCGGTCGTCTTGGTGGCGCGGACATCGCCCGTCGCGAATGGCAGCGCAAAGGCCGCGTGCCATTGCACACCCTGCGCGAAAACATCGATTACGGCTTTTCCGAGGCCCTCACGGTTTACGGCAAGATCGGCGTGAAATGCTGGATCTGCAAAAAAGAGGCCGACGCCGCCTAATTCAAGCACGCTAAGTTTTAAGCGGTAAGAGCGTAAGCCAACCCGACGCCGCCCAAACTTAAAACTTACACCTTAAACCTTACAGCTCACTCCTCTCATGGCTCTCGCTCCCGCCCGTACCAAATACCGCAAGTCCCAGAAGGGCTCCCGCGCCGGCAATGCCAAGCGCGGCAACACGCTCGCTTTTGGTGAGTTCGGCCTGCAGTCGCTGACTCGCGGACCGATGACCGGCCAGCAGATCGAAGCGGCTCGTGTCACGATCTCCCGCCACTTGAAGCGCAAGGGCAAACTCTGGATCCGTGTTTTCCCCCACAAGCCCGTCACCAAGAAGCCAGCCGAAGTGCGCATGGGTTCCGGTAAGGGCCCGGTCGAATACTACGTGGCGGTCATCAAACCCGGCGCCGTGCTCTTTGAGCTCGCCGGTGTTTCGCCGACCATCGCGAAAGAGGCCTTCCGCCTCGCCGATGCCAAACTGCCTTTCCACTGCCGGTTCATCTCCCGCGACGCCGCGGTGGTCTGAGGCCGCTCCCACTTTTAACGCACTGTCTGCCATGACTTCGAAAGAAATCCGCGAACTCGCTCCCGCCGAGATCACCACCAAGCTTCGCGAAACCCGCGAACAACTTCTCCAGCTCCGCCTGCGTAAGCAGACCGGCCAGGTCGAGAAGACCCATGAGTTGCGCACGCTCCGCAAGGACATTGCCCGCCTCGAGACCTTCCTCACCCAGAAGAACCAGAAAGCCCCCGCGGTCGCCTAAGACGCACCCGGGCCAACCGAATTATCGCCATGTCCTCACCCACTTCCGGTTCGCGCAACCAGCGCAAGACCCAGCTCGGTTTCGTCTCCAGCCGCTCTGGCGACAAGTCCGTCAAGGTCACCATCGCTTACAAGACGCCGCATCCTCTCTACCACAAGGTCGTCAATCGTCAGACGGTTCTACACGTTCACGATGAAAAGAACGAGACCAAGGTGGGCGACAAGGTCGAGGTCATGGAGACCCGTCCTCTCAGCCGCCTGAAGCGCTGGCGCGTCGTCTCGATCGTGCAACGGGCCGTCACCACGGATGCCGTCGCGATCACCGAGGCGGATGTTGCCGCCCAAGTGCCGACCAAGACCACCGTCGCGAATGCGTCTGCTGCCAAAGCGAGCGCTCCCCAGAAGGCCTAACTGTTTATTTAATCCAATCCTCCCAGGAGGTCCGCCATGATCCAACTGCGTTCCATTCTCGAAGTCGCCGATAACACCGGCGCCCGTCGTGCCGCCATGATTAGCCGCAAAGGCCAAATCACCGACACTGCTGGCGTGGGCGACATCATCACTGTCCACATCAAGGAAAGCACCGCGGACGCCACCGTGAAGAAGGGCGAGGTCGCCAAGGCCGTCGTCATTCGCACCAAGGCGGCGGTCCGTCGCGCCGACGGCAGCTACCTGCGTTTCGACAGCAACGCCATCGTCATCATTGATGCGACGAGTAATCCGAAGGGCACCCGCATCTTCGGGCCCGTCGCTCGCGAACTGCGCGCGAAGAACTTCATGAAGATCATCTCGCTCGCTCCGGAGGTCCTCTAAAATGCAAAAGTTTCACGTAAAACGCGGCGACTCGGTCGTCATCATCGCCGGCTCCCAGAAGGGCAAGTCGGGCAAAGTGCTCGAGATTCTCGCGGCCAAGCAACGCGCCCGCGTTGAAGGCATTGCGATGATCAAGCGCCACCTCAAGAAGTCCCAGGAGCATCCGCAAGGCACGATTGCCGAGCGTGAAGGCTCTGTCCACATCTCCAACCTCATGCTCCAGGCCACTTTCGATGCGAGCAAACGCAAGAAGCCCACAGCCTGAGCACTGCGCGCTTGCCAACCTCATCGTCCGCCTGCGTTACTGATCCTTTTTCCCTTTCAACCACCACTCTCAACGCCTCCGGGTCGGAAATCCGGTCGCCCTATCAATGAGCAGTTACACTCCCGTCCTTAAAAAACTTTATTACGAGCAGATCATTCCTGAGCTCGTGAAAGCCCGCGGCTACAAGAACAAGCATCAAGTGCCGAAGCTTGTTAAAATCAATCTGAACACCGGCATCGATGCGGAAGCCGACAAGAATCAGATCGCCGACATCGCCCGCGACATGGGCACGATTGCCGGGCAAAAGCCGGTGCTTTCGCGCACCCGCAAGGCCATCTCGAACTTCAAGCTGAAGCCCAATCAGGTCACGGGTTGTCATGTCACCCTCCGCGGCACCGCGATGTGGGAATTCCTCTATCGCCTGCTTTCCGTGGCGCTCCCGACCATCCGCGATTTTCGCGGCGTGTCGCCGAAGCTCGATGGCCAGGGCAATTACAACCTCGGCATCACCGATTTCACCATTTTCCCCGAAATCACCGTGGAAAACGTCAAGAAGACCATGGGCCTCGACATCACGATCGTCACGACGGCTGACACCGACGAAGAGGGCCGCGAGCTCCTTCGCCAGCTCGGCATGCCGTTCCGCCGTTCCGAGACCGCCGCTCCCAAGTCCAACGCCGCCTAAACACCCGTACCGCCATGCCGAAGACGTCCGCCATTCAGCGCAACAAGAAGCGCATCAGACTTTCCGACAAGTACAAAGCCAAGCGTGCTGAGCTCAAGGCCATGCTGGCCAACCCGGCCACGACCGATGTGGAGTTCTACGCCGCGCAGAAGAAGCTGCAGAAGCTTCCGCGCAACTCGTCGCCCACGCGTATCCGCAACCGCTGTTCCATGAGCGGCCGTCCGCGTGGCTTCCACCGCAAGTTTGGTGTTTCGCGTATCCAATTCCGCGAACTCGCTCTCGCCGGCAAGATCCCCGGCGTCACAAAGTCCTCCTGGTAAATTTCCCGGCCGCGGGGGTAAGTGCACCTCTGGTGCATCGGATATGACCCACGGCCACATTAAACACTAACATCCATATGACCGACCCGATCAGCGATTTCCTCACCCGCCTGCGCAACGCCAGCAAGGCCCGTCTCGAAGAGTGCGTCATGCCGCACTCCCAACTCAAGGAAGGCCTCGCGGCCATCCTCAAGGCCGAGGGCTACGTCCTCGATCACTCGAATGGCACCGACAAGCTCGGACACAAGGCCCTCGTCGTGAAAATGAAGTACGTCGACAACGCCCCGGCCATCACCGGCCTGACCCGCGTTTCGTCGCCTGGCCGTCGTCTCTATTTTGGTTATACTGAAATTCCGCGCGTGCTCAATGGCCTCGGCATCAGCATCCTCTCGACCTCCAAGGGTCTCATGAAGGACGCCGATTGCCGTCGCAACAAGGCCGGTGGCGAACTCGTCTGTAACATTTGGTAAGGAATCCTGCACCATGAGCCGCATTGGTAAACAACCCGTTCACATCCCGGACAAAGTGAAGGTCGATATCAAGGATATGACCGTCCACGTCGAGGGACCCAAGGGCAAGGTCACGAAGACCTTCGCACCCGTCGTTAAAATTTCCGTGACCGATAAAAAGGTCATCGTTGCTCCCACTGCGGACGACAGCCGTTTCGCCAAGGCGATGTATGGCACCGTCCGTTCGGTCATCGCCGGCATGGTCAAAGGAGTCTCCGTGGGCTACACCAAGGAGCTCGAAATCCAGGGCGTTGGTTTCAAGGCCAACCTCAAGGGCAAGCAGCTCGATCTGGCGCTGGGCTTTTCCCATCCGATCCTGATGGACATCCCCGACGGGATCAAAGTCACGGTCACCGACCAGACCAAGCTGAAAGTCGAAGGTGCCGACAAACAACTCGTCGGCGCCGTGACCGCGGAAATTCGCAGCTACTATCCGCCCGAGCCTTACAAGGGCAAGGGTGTCCGCATCGTGGGCGAACGCGTCCGCCGCAAAGAAGGCAAAACCGTCGCTTAAGGCTGACGCGCATTGCAGACCTCCAATCTCAAAATTTCGATTTCATCGTGAATACCATTCGCAAAGCCAGCCTGCTCCAGAAGCGTCGCTGGCGCATCCGCAAGAAAGTCACCGGCACCGCCGCCCGCCCGCGTCTCTGCGTGCGTTTCAGCACGAAACACATCTACGCGCAGGCCATCAACGACGAGGCCGGCAGCACGCTCGTGTTTCTCGGCACGCTCGATCCCGAGCTCCGCAAGCAGAAGCTTCAGGCCAATCTGGCCGGGGCCAAGGCACTCGGCGTGGCTTTCGCCACCAAGGCCAAGGCCGCAGGCATCGCGTCGGTCGTATTCGACCGCAGCGGCGCCCGTTACCATGGCAAAGTTAAACAGTTCGCTGACGCCGCCCGTGAAGGCGGCCTCGTATTCTAATCCTCGCCTATGAGCTCTGATACCACTTCCGCCGCCACTCCTGCTCCTGCTCCCGCTCCTACGCCGGCTGGCGATCGTCCCACGGGCGAACGTTCCCACCGCGCCCCGCGCCGCGAATTCCGCCGCGACGACCGCAACAAGCCTGCTCCGCCCAATGCTGATGGCAGCCCGGCGATGATCGAGAAGGTCGTCTTCATCAACCGCTGTGCCAAGGTCGTCAAGGGTGGCCGCCGTTTCAGCTTTGCTGCGCTCGCCGTCGTCGGCGACCAGAAGGGCAACATCGGCGTCGGTTATGGCAAGGCCAACGAAGTGCCTGACGCCATCAAGAAAAGCACCGCGCATGCGCACAAGCACATGGTCCACGTGAAGCTCAAGGGCGACACGATCCCGCACGACGTTCTCGGCGTGTGCGATGGCGGCCGAGTGCTGCTCAAGCCCGCTTCCCCTGGTACCGGTTTGATCGCGGGTGGCGGCGTCCGTGCCGTGCTCGAGGCTGCCGGCATCAAAAATGTTCTCACCAAGTCGATGGGTTCCAACAACCACATCGCGGTGGTCAATGCGACCGTCAATGCGCTCCAGCAGCTCCGGCTGTCGGCTGACATTGCGGCCATCCGCAAGATCTAAGCTCAGCTCCCTACTTTAACTATCCGAGTTCCACTCCGCGCGGTGCGCAGGGTGGGGCGCCTCTGAGGAAATATTCATGAAACTCCACGAACTTAAAAACGTTGCCGGTGCTATCCATCGCAAGAAGCGGGTCGGCTGCGGCGAAGGCGGCGGCCACGGCAAGACCAGCGGTCGCGGTGGCAAAGGCCAGTCCGCACGTTCCGGCAGCAGCATCCGCCCCGGTTTCGAAGGCGGCCAGATGCCCCTTTACCGCAAACTTCCGCATCGCGGCTTCAATCAGGCGGCTTTCCGTGTTGAGCCCGTGATCGTGAATGTGGGCGATCTCGCGGCCCTCGATGCCAAGGTCACCGAGGTCAATGTCGATGTTCTGGCGAAAGCCGGCCTCATTCGCGCCAACGAAAAATATTTGAAGGTCCTCGGCGACGGCGAAATCAGCCGCAAGCTGAAGATCACGGCTTCGAAGTTCTCCGAGTCGGCCAAGGCCAAGATCGAAAAGGCCGGTGGCGAAGCCATTGTGGCCTGAGGCTCCTTTGCGGATCTCGGATGACGAATTGCGGTTTCGTTAAACCCCGCCTTTCCGTCATCCACCCGATCCACACCCTGCAATCCGAAATCCGCAATCAACGATGTTCTCCGCTTTCACGAACTCGCTGAAGATCCCCGAGCTCCGCTCGCGTATTTTCTACACGCTGGCATTGTTGTTCGTCGCCCGCGTGGGCGCGTACATCCCGCTTCCCGGCATTGACCCTCACCCGCTGCAGGAATTTTTCAAGCAGCAGGCGGGCACCGCTGGCGGCGCCTTGGTCGGGCTTTACAGCATGTTCACCGGCGGTGCGCTGACGCACGGTGCGGTCTGCGCGTTGGGCATCATGCCCTATATCAGTGCCTCCATTATCTTCCAGCTGATGACGGCGGTCGTGCCGTCATTGAGCCGCCTGCAGCAGGAAGGGGATGTCGGCCGCCAAAAGCTGACGCAGTACACGCGTTACGCGACGGTTCTCATCTGTTTGATTCACGGCACGTTGACGATTCTGGCGCTGGAAAATCCGTCCAAGCTTTTCCCTGGCTACGATCTCAATACTTATGGGCCGATCGTGGTCTCCAGTCACTTTAGCTTTCTGGTCACCTCTGTGATCCTGATGACTGCGGGTACGATGCTGCTGATGTGGATCGGAGAGCAGATTACCCAACGCGGCATCGGCAACGGCGTTTCGCTGCTGATTACGGTTGGTATTCTCGCGGGCATTCCCACCGCGGCTCGCGATACCTTCCACTTGTTCTTCAAGCCCGTGGGTGCGGGCGAAGCGCTGGGTCTTCCCCAAGCTGTGATCATGTTTGCGCTCTTTATCGGAGTGACGATGGGCATCATCATGGTGGTGCAGGGCCAGCGGAAAATCCCGGTGCAGTACGCCAAGCGTGTGGTCGGCAACAAGGTCATGGGTGGCCAAAGCTCCTTCCTGCCACTCAAGGTTAATTACTCCGGGGTCATGCCGGTCATCTTTGCCAGCGCGATCATCCTCTTTCCTCAGCAGATCTTCTCCTACATCGGAGCCGCCTTTCCTTCGCTGCATTTCTTTGCCGACTTGTCGGCGAGCCTGCAACGCGGACATTGGATGCATTACGCGATCGAGGGAGTCTTGATCCTCTTCTTCAGCTATTTTTGGGTTTCCGTGATGTTCAAGCCGATCCAGATCGCGGACGATCTCAAGAAGTATGGCGGCTATATCCCGGGCGTGCGTCCGGGTGAGCCGACGGCGCAGTTCCTGGATTTCATCATGACCCGGCTGACCCTGGCCGGGGCGATCTTCCTGACGGTCATCGCGGTCATGCCCGACCTTTTCCTTTATTACCTCAACGTTCCTTACAGCGTGGCGGCCTTTTTCGGCGGCACGGGTATGCTGATCACGGTGGGTGTCATTCTGGACACGATGCGCCAGATCGAAACCTTCCTGCTGCAGCGCCATTATGACGGCTTCCTCAAAAAAGGCCGGATTCGGGCGCGCAGCGCCAATCCAAGCGGTATGACGGGCGAAGCCCTTAGTTCCGAAGCAGTCATGAAACTGGCCCTTCCGATGTTGGGATTATTGCTGCTCGGCGTCGGGATTTGGGCCTTCCGGCTGTTAACCAAATAAGTTCTTTACTCTGGTCGCGATGGCTGCCATCAACGACCCCTTTTCGGGTTTCGGCCTCATGGCCAAAACCAAGCTGCTTATACTCGGTTCGTTAGATTCTCTTCCTGAAAGTGTAATGAATCGGGTCCGTTCTTTGAATTTTGAGCACGTCTCTCCTGCTGGCTTGCTGCGGCTGGAGATTTCGCGCCGCTCGCCGTCCCGCGTTTCCGCGGGCGACGATCCGACCCTTGCGCTTCTGCGCCGGTGGTTCTTTGCGCGCAAACCTGATGCGGGATTTGTCCTCACCGACTTCCCGGCTACGTTGCTCCATGCCAAGGTGTTCGATGAATGGCTTGAGGCCCGTGACGAGACGCTTGATGCGGTTCTCGTCTCCGAGCCCTCTCATCCCGCCGTCGAACATTATCGCACTCTCGGTCTCTTGTCTGAGACCGCTGATTTCGCTTCTACCGTATGATTCCGATCAAAAATGACCGGCACATAATTCGGATGCGCGAATCCTGTGCGATTGCGGCCAATGTCCTTCAAGAATTGAAGACACTTGTCCGGCCAGGCATGAGCACGCAGGATCTGGAAGAATCCGGTCGCGCTTCAATTGCGCGGCAGGGAGCCCGTAGCGCCTGTTACGGTTACCAGATTGGATCGCGCCGCTATCCGGCGCACACTTGTATCTCGGTTAACGAAGAAGTCGTTCATGGCATTCCTTCCTTCCGACGCATCTTGCGCGATGGCGACCTGGTTTCCCTCGATATCGTAGTCGAATACGAAGGCTTCATTGGCGACAATGCGGCCACGGTTGCTGTGGGAACGATCGCTTCGGCGGCGCAAAAACTACTGCGCGTGACGGAGGAAGCGCTCCGGATCGGAATCGTCGAAGCAGTCGTTGGTAACCGTATCGGCGATATTTCGCACGCGATTCAGCGGCACGTCGAAAGCCACGGTTTCAGTGTGGTGCGAGACATGGTCGGCCATGGGGTCGGTCTCTCGATGCACGAAGAACCGCAGATTCCCAACTTCGGACGTAAAAACTCCGGCGAGAAGATCAAGGCGGGCATGACCCTGGCGATCGAGCCGATGGTTAACCTCGGCGCCTACAAGACGAAAACCCTCTCGGATGGCTGGACGATCGTCACTGCGGATGGTTCTCCCTCTGCCCATTTCGAACATACCGTGCTCACGAGCGATAAAGGCCCCGAGATTCTCACGATCCCGCGCCCTGTTTTAGCTCCCGTCCACGCTCTTTTGCCAGTCGCGGCCAGTGCCGCTCACTAATTTTCATTTTCAACTCATCCTAACCTTTACCCGCCTCCGGCGGGCTAAATTCTCAACCTAATCCACAATGCCTCGTCTCCTCGGTGTAGAAATTCCCGCGAAGAAGAAAGTCGCGTACTCCCTCCGTTATATCAACGGCATCGGTCCCACCCGTGCTGATCTCATCGTCAAGGAGGCCGGCCTCGACGCGAACATGCGCGCGCAGGACCTCACGGAGGAACAGCTCAACAAGATTCTCCATATCATCACCGAGCGCAAATGGGTGCTCGAGGGTGATCTCCGCCGCGAAATCGCGGCCAATCTCAAGCGCCTGCAGGCGATCAATTGTTACCGTGGCATCCGCCACCGCCGCAGCCTGCCCGTCCGCGGTCAGCGCACCAGCACCAATGCCCGTACCCGCAAGGGCCCGCGCAAGACCGTTGGCGTCACCAAAGCTAAAGAAGCATAAAGCATTATCGTCATGGCCGAAGAAAAGTCCGCTCCCAAGAAAGAAAAGCCCGCCAAGCCCGCCGCCGACGGCGCGCCTGCCGCCACTCCCGCCGAGAAAAAGGCCAAGGGCCTCAAGGCTGCCGCCGCTGCTGCGGAAGCCGCTGCGAATCCCGTCGCCGAGGCTGCCCCCAAGGCCGCTCCTGCTTCCGACAAACCGGTCGAGATGATCGGTGGCGTCGCCAAACAGCCGACCGCTGAGGATCTCCTTAAGGAAGAGCTTGGCGCCATCAAGGTCCGCAAGGCCAAGGGCTCCAAGAATGTCACCTCGGGCGTCGTCAACGTCCTCGCGTCGTTCAACAATACCATCGTTTCCATCACCGACTCCAAGGGTCAGGTGATCGCGTGGTCGAGCGCCGGCAAATGCAATTTCCGCGGTTCGCGCAAATCCACGGCCTATGCAGCGCAGGTGGTCGCGCAGGACGCCGCCCGCAACGCGATGTCGCACGGGCTCAAGGATGTGGTCATTCGCGTCTCCGGTCCCGGTCTCGGCCGCGACAGTGCGATCCGCGCCCTCCAGGCCATCGGTCTCGAAATCACCTCCATCGTCGATGTGACGCCGATTCCGCACAACGGCTGCCGCCCCCGCAAACGCCGTCGCGTCTAACGACCCGCGCAGTTTCAAATCTCAAAATTTAAACCTCAGATTTTATGGCTCGTTATACCGGACCAACCACTCGCATCAGTCGCCGCTTCGGCCAACTCATCCTTGGCTCGGGCAAGGCGTTTGAGCGTCGCAACTATCCCCCGGGCGTGCACGGCCCCAAGTCCCGCCGCAAATTCTCCGAATACGCGGTCGGCCTCAACGAAAAGCAGAAGCTCCGTTACATCTACGGTCTGCTCGAGCGCCAGTTCCGTCGCGTGTTCGAAATCGCCAAGAAGGAACGCGGCGTCACCGGCGAACGTTTCCTCCAGCTGCTCGAGACCCGTCTCGACAGTGTCGTATTTCTCCTCGGCCTGGCCAAAAGCCGCGCGGCCGCCCGCCAGTTCGTCAATCACGGGCATATCCGCGTCAACGGCCACAAGGTCGACATCGCCAGCTACAGCGTGCTCCCGGGCGATGAGATCGAGATCAAGAATGCCCCGGCTTCCCGCCAGATGGCCACGCGCCAGCTCGAGGAAAACCGCATCCGCACCGTTCCTGGCTGGCTCACGCTGAATGCCGACGCCTTCAAGGCGACGATGGTCCGCCTGCCCAACCGCGATGAAATGGAGCAGGGCATCAACGAGCAGCTCATCGTCGAGTTCTACTCGCGCTTCTAAGCGCTGTCCGACCGCCATCCTTTTTCTCACCAACTCTCAACAGAAGAGCCCGCCATGCCCAAACGTCTAGGAAAGTTCGAACTCCCCAACAAGCTCACGAAGGTCGAAGACGGCGCTACGCCGACTTACGCCAAATTCATCGCTGAGCCTTTTGAGGCCGGTTACGGTCATACCATTGGCAATTCCCTCCGTCGCGTCCTCCTCAGCTCCATTGAAGGCGCCGCCATTTCCTCGATCAAGATCGATGGCGTGAACCATGAGTTTCAAAGCATCGACAACGTGGTCGAAGATGTCACCGACATCGTTCTCAACCTGAAGAAGGTCCTCCTCGTTTCCACGAAGCGCGAGCCGCTCAACCTGATCATTAAGGCCAACAAGGCCGGCCCGGTCACGGCGGCGGACATCGAGGCCGATTCCAATATCACCGTCGTCAATCCCGACCAGCTCATCTGCACGCTCGACAGCAAGCGCTCTTTTGAGGCTGAGATCGAAATCAAGACTGGCCGTGGTTATTGTCCCGGCGAACAGAACAAGAAAGAGGAGCAGGCGATCGGTGTGATTCCGATCGATTCGCTTTTCTCGCCGGTCCGCCTGGTCAAGTACTCGGTGGAGAACACCCGCGTTGGTCAGATCACCGACTACGACAAGCTCATCCTCGAGATCTGGACCGACGGCCGCATCACGCCCGATGACGCGCTCAAGCAGTCCGCCTCGATCCTGAAGCATCACCTCGACGTGTTCGATCGCGTTTCCGAGGAAGCCTTCGAATTCGAGAGCCAGCAGAGCGAAGTCAGCGAAGAGCAGAACAAGCTCCGCAAGCTCCTCAACATGTCGGTCAACGAGATCGAACTCTCGGTCCGTGCCGCCAACTGTCTCAACAACGCCAACATCACGACCGTCGGCGAGCTGGCGATGAAGACCGAGCAGGAAATGCTCAAGTACCGCAACTTCGGCAAAAAATCACTGAACGAAATCAAGGAGAAGCTCGAAGCCCTCGGCCTGTCCTTGGGCATGAAGTTCGACGAGCGTCTGCTCGACACCAAAAAAGAAGCCTAAGCCATCGCGGATTTCGGATTGTGAATTGGGGTGGTGCGGCGCTAACGCCGCACTTTCTGGCAATCCGCAATTCGCAATCGGCAATCCGAAATTTAAAACGTCATGCGTCATAATAAACACCACTCTTCCCTGGGTGTGACCGTCGAGCATCGCCGTGCGATGCTGTCCAATCTCGCCGCGTCTCTCATCACCCACGGCCGCATTCAGACCACGCTTACCAAGGCGAAGGCACTGCGTCCTTTCATCGAGAAGGTCATCACAAAGGCCAAGAAAGCCGCGGCCCAGACCGACCCGAAGGATGCCCTGCATTACCGCCGTCTCGCGCTCAGCGATGTCCGCGACGAGACCGCGCTCACGCTTCTCTTTAACGAGAAGTACAAGGATTTTTCGGCCCGTAGTGGCGGTTACACCCGCATTTACAAGCTTGGCCAGCAGCGCCAGAGCGATGCCGCCGAACTCGCCCTCATCGAATTCGTGAAGGCCGACGACGTTGGCTACAAGAAGTCGAAGGGCCGCAAGGCCACCAAGGCGAAGAAGGCCCCGAAGGCCGCCGCCCCTGCCGAAGCCTCCGCTGATGAAGCGCCGGCCAAAGCGGCGGACGCGAAGAGCTAAGGTTCTTTCCTCTCTGTAATTTCAACGCGCCGA
This sequence comes from Opitutus sp. GAS368, assembly GCA_945859965.1. GTDB lineage: Bacteria > Verrucomicrobiota > Verrucomicrobiia > Opitutales > Opitutaceae > CAMAPG01. The sequence continues at coordinate 41,312 of CAMAPG010000003.1, forward strand.
AGGAAACTTCGGCGCGTTTTTTTGCGCCCGAGAATTCGACCGGTTGATTCTGCGCTTTGTTCGGCCGGGGAATTCTGGCAATCTCGGCCCATGTTCGATCTCACCACTGGCACGGTTGTCTACTGCCTGCTTGTCGCGGTGATTTTTCTCGGTCTCTGGCTCTATTATGATCGCCGCGACCATGCGCGCTTTGAACTCGAGCGCCGTCGGGCGACTTTTCACTGCATCCGTTGCGATCATCTTTATACCGCACCGGCCGGAGCTGAACTCTGCAAATGTCCCCGGTGCGGACATGAGAACACGCGCTTGAAGTTCTAAGCAGGACTGCGGTCGGGAGTATTTTTTAGGAGCGGGCGACACTGCGTAGCGGCGATCGTCCGCATTGGGCGGGAATGATTCCCTGAAAGATCAGCGGAGCTCAGTCCGTTTCGTAGTCATATGATTACGCGCATCGGATCAGGGAGCGGAAGTGTAAGGGGCGCGTTTCTCTTTTTCTGTGCTTCGTTGCTCGCCCACGCTCAAGTGAGCCTCGTACGGCATGCGCCGACCTTGAATGGCACGGTCGAGGGTTCGTTGCAGCAATTGACGGCGGAAAACGTGACTCTGAGCGGCAATGGGGCCGTGACCGGTGATCTGCTCATTCCCGGAACTCCCACAGTCCGGTTAAATGGCAGCCCCGTGTTTGGCGGGATAATCACCGGCACCGGCAGCGCTACGCCCAGCAATCATCAATTGACCATCAATGGGAGCGCTCGTCTCGGGCATCTCCGGACACGGACGGATCCCGTGGCATGGCCGACGGTAAACGCCCCTCCCGCGCCCTCAGGGACACGATCGGTGTCACTGAATGGCCCGGGTCAAAACGCCGGCGATTTCACCTCGCTGCGCAATCTCACGCTCAACGGCAATGCCGGCCAAGTGGTGATTCCACCGGGTGTGTACGGAGATTTTACCGCCAACGGAAACAGCGGCTTCACTCTTGGGATCGCGGGTGCGGTCCAACCCGCGGCCTATGCCCTGCAGCGTCTCACCCTGAATGGGAACAGTGAGCTGCGCGTTGCGGGCCCCGTCGTGCTCACATTGGCCAACGGGGTGACGCTCAACGGCACCGCGGGCTCCAGCACTTATTCCGCCTGGCTGACGCTCAAGATCGCCGCTGGCAATCTGACTCTTAACGGCAACGTCGTCTTTCACGGCTATGTGGTGGCGCCGGCCGGTACGGTTACCATCAATGGCAACAGTCAATTGATTGGGGGTGTGGCTGCCGACCGTCTCGTGCTCAACGGCGCTGGTTTCCTGAAGATTTTGGCCGCGAATGAGCCGCCCTCCGTTGCGCTCACGGCTCCATCAGGCGGTGCGACGTTCACGGCGCCTGCGACGATTGCGTTGCAAGCGTCTGCGACAGACGGCGACGGGACTGTGGTCAAGGTCGAGTTTTTCAATGGGACGGCGAAGCTCGGCGAAAGTACGGTCATGCCGTATCGCTTCGTCTGGAATGGGGTTCCGGTCGGTACCTATGCGATCATGGCGAAAGCGACGGACAATCTCGGTGCTGTCACGACCTCAAGCACCCTCACACTTTCAGTGACATCGGCGCTTAATCGGCCGCCGCAGGTTTCCTTGGACCATCCACAAAGCGGAGCCGTGTTGAATGGGCCCGCGGCCTTACTGCTCTCGGCGACGGCAACCGATCCCGACGGCACGATCACCAAGATCGAGTTCTTGGATGGTGAGACCAAACTTGGCGAGAGTACGGTTCCCATCGGCTTATCGACGTTTAAGTTAAATCTGGCCAACGGGCTTTCCGCTGGCGGTCATGTCCTGACGGCGCGTGCGACAGATAACAACGGAGCTCGTGCGGATTCCGCGGGAGTGACGATCACCGTTTTGCCGACACTTCCCTATACGGTGAATTTCGAAAGCCTCGAGGGCTACCGGTTGGAACCTTTGCACGGCCAGCAAGGGTGGAGAGTGAGTCAGGGCGCAGCGGGAGTTATTTCCGGGGCAGCCTTTGACGGCTCGCAGTCGGTGGAAATGAATTCGGGGGCTACTGGTGCCGGCGTTCAGCAGGTGTTTGCAACGACTTCTTCGTTGGCGACAACCTTCGTCGATCTCTGGGTACATCCGGTGGCCGGAACGGATGCGCTGCAGGGCACCCGTTTCGAATTCGGGGGCGCGCGAATTTCTTTTGTCCGCGAAGGCACGGCGGGACGGATGGCAGTGTTTCAGGCTGATGGTTTTGGCGCTGGTACGTGGCAATTGGCCGGCCCTGTGGTCGGGTTGAACGGAAGCAGTGAGGCTGCGCGTTGGGTGCGATTGACGGCCCGGTTGGATTTCACGGCCGGCCGCTGGGATCTTTTCGTCGATGGGCAGTTGGCCGTGTTTGATCTTCCCTTCAGCTATGCCGGGACTCCTCCATCGTCCCTGACAACGTTCTCCGCTCAAGGCGTGGCTGCCCAGGCATCCCGCTTCGATTTTCTCTACGCAGGTTATGAAAACCCGCTGTTTGCCGATGCCGATTGGGATGGGATGGACGATGCCTGGGAGCGCGCGCATGGGCTTGATCCGACTGTGAACGACCGCAATGGGGACAAGGATGAAGATGGGCTCAGCAATTTCCGGGAATTTCAATTGGGCCTGAAACCCGACAATTCTGATACGGATGG